>JAQICU010000307.1 GCA_027858325.1 Candidatus Cloacimonadota bacterium | reverse complement strand
GGAATAACCGGTACAAATGGGAAAACAACTATTGGCAATATTCTCGAAAGAATACTCTTAGATAATGGTAAAAAAGTTGGTCTTATCGGAACTCTGGGCTACTCAATAAACGGAGTGATCCATAAATCTGAAAGAACCACTCCGGATATCATCGATCTGAATTTGATCTTTTGCAAAATGATCGATGCAAATGTAGAATTTGTGATCATGGAAGTATCTTCACATGCATTATCGTTAGATAGAACATTTGCAATAAAATTTCATACTGCAGTTTTCACAAATCTCACTCAAGATCATCTTGATTTTCACATAACACTAAATGAATATGCAAAAACAAAATTTAAATTATTTGAAAATACAGATAGAGCTTTTATTAATATAGATGATGAACATGGAGAAAGATTATATAGAAAATGCTCATTCACTAAATATGGGATTTCTTTTTTTGATGGTGAAGTTTTTATTGGAGAACATGATTTCAGTATCTCAGGCTCAAACTTCAAGTTAAACTTCAAAAAGAATGAGTACCAATTTAAAACAAAATTGATAGGTAAATACAATATCTTCAATATTGCAACTGCCTTTTCAGTAGCACTTGATCTATTAGGAAAAACCAGTGCACAAAATATCATTAAATCTATTCAAAATATCAACTGCATTCCCGGCCGGTTGCAGCAAGTTCCTAATGATCGCAATATCGGCATTTATGTAGATTATGCTCACACACCCGATGCCCTGGAGAATGTTCTTAAAACTCTTAAAGAAATCAAGAAAAGAAAAATTATCTGCGTATTTGGAGCTGGTGGTAATCGTGATAAAAGCAAACGATCTAAAATGCTTAAGGCTTCACGTTTTGCTGATAGAATAATCGTTACAAATGACAATCCACGTGATGAAGAACCTGCTGATATTATTCGAGACATAATCAGAGATGCTGAAGAGACAACGCAATTCTGGATAATTCGCGACAGAAAGAGAGCCATTCAAACTGCAATTAATTTCGCAAATGAAAATGATATTGTTCTTATTGCTGGAAAGGGTCATGAGAAATATCAGGAGGTTAAAGGAGAGAAATTTTATTTTGATGATATTCAAGAAGCTGAAAATGTAGTTTCTCATTCTTGTATTTATAATGATTCTCTTTCTCTTCCTTTAGATCCGCTTCAGCTTGAGTTGATCTTCCAGCAGAACTTGATAATTGGTAATGAGCCTCTTATTGAGAATATTTCTACAGATTCACGCTCAATAAGTGAGAATTCTCTTTTCTTTGCTATCAAAGGTGAGAATTTTGATGGTCATAATTATGTAGAAGCTATACTCAAAAAGAAAAACTGCTGGGCTGTTGTAAACATGGATTACCAGAGCAATTCAACAAATATTATACGGGTACAAGACACCTTAGAAGCTTATGCACTTCTGGCAAAGATCTATAAAAGCCAGTTCGATCTTAAAACAATTGCCCTAACCGGAAGTTTTGGTAAAACAACAATGAAAGAATATCTGTATAATATTTTATCTGAAGTTGCTGCAACACATAGAACGTTTGGGAATGAAAATAATCTCGTTGGTGTTCCTAAAACGATTTTCCGGCTGGATCCAAAGTATAAATATTCAATATTAGAGCTTGGAACAAATCAATTTGGAGAGATTAAAAAACTGGCTGAGATCACAAAACCGGATATTGGTGTTATCATTTCTATCGGAGCTTCACACCTTGAATTCTTAAAAGATGAATCAGGTGTATTCAAAGAAAAATCCGCACTCTTCCAGCAAAACTTAGAGCTTAAATTCTTCCCTGCTGATGATGATAGATTCAAAGAATTCTCAGGTATCTCTTTCGGTTCATCTCCTCATTCTGACTTCAGATTTACCGATATTCACACAGACAGCAACAATACTTTGTTCAAAGTTAATGATATTGAATTTTCCATTCCAACTCCTTTTACCAAGTACTCTTTTAATGCTGGAATTGCAATTTCAATTGCCATAAAACTGCAAATAGAAAGAGATGTAATTCAGAATGGATTAAATAAACCACTTCAAATCTCTCAACGTATGGAAATAATCAAACAAAATGGGAAAACATTACTGGTTGATTGTTATAATGCAAATCCCGATTCTATGAAAGCTGCAATTGAGTTCTGGAATGAATATGAAGTGGAAAAACCGCATTATGCAATTCTTGGAGATATGCTTGAGCTTGGAAAATTGACAAAAGAACTGCACGAAAATATGTTGATCGTGCTTAAAGAGATGAATTACAAACAGTTGTTATCCGTTGGCAATATATCTCGCGTATTCAATGCTGATGCACATTTTGATGATGTTGACCAATTATTATCATCTGGATTGTTAGAAAAAATTCCAGTAAATGCAATTGTTCTCATCAAAGCTTCTAATGGAATAAAATTAGAAAAAATAATAGGAAGGATTTAAAAATGTTCTATCACCTTTTTGCCCCTTTAGCCAACACGGAAGTATTTGGTTACAGCGTATTCAACGTATTTCAATATGTAACTTTCCGATCAATTGCAGCTTTTATCACTGCAATTTTTTTCTCGATCGTTTTAGGACCTAAATTTATTAAAATGTTAAAAAAACACCAAGCTGTTGAAAGTATAAATGAGTATGTACCAATCTCGCACAAAGAAAAGGAAGGAACACCTACTATGGGTGGTCTTATTGTGATCTGCAGTATATTACTCTCTGTACTTTTATGGAATAATCTCGTAAATAGTTATGTCTTGATCATGATAATTACTACGATCTGGTTAGGTGCAACCGGGTTTCTTGATGACTATCTTAAGAATTTTTTAAAAGCAAAAAAAGGATTGATTGCAAAATACAAATTACTTGCTCAGATCACCCTGGGCTTACTTATAGCACTTGCTTTATACTATGGTTCACAAAATCCGGATATAATCACAAAAATAAATTTACCATTTTTTAAAGGAAGTTCAATCCAGTTAAAACTCCTATTCATCCCATTTGTTATTTTCATGGTCACAGCTACTTCAAATGCTGTAAATTTAACTGACGGTCTGGATGGATTAGCTGGTGGAACTGTTGCTATTGCTGCTCTCGGACTTGGCATAATGGCTTATATCAAAGGTAATTTTGTTTTGGCAGAATATTTGAATCTGGGTTTTATTCAAAATGCCGGTGAATTAACAGTTTTCATCGCAGCACTTATTGGAACATTACTTGGGTTTTTATGGTACAATGTAAAACCGGCACAGATCATACTTGGTGATACGGGATCACTTTCATTAGGTGGCATTTTAGCCGTTCTAGCTGTGCTACTTAGAGAAGAGATATTCTTTGCAATTATCGGTGGAGTATTCGTAATTGAAGCTCTTTCAACTATCATTCAACGTTATTATTTTAAATATACAAGACATAAAACAGGTACTGGTAAACGGGCTTTCCTTTGTGCTCCAATACATCATCATTACGAGCTAAAGGGAATTTCAGAAGAAAAGATAGTGATCAGGTTTTGGATAGTAGCTGCACTTCTTGTAGGTGTAGGCTTAGCGACTTTGAAACTCAGGTAGAAAATGGAAGTTAAAAATAGGAAATTTGGAATTCTTGGAATGGCGAGAAGTGGAATTTCCGCCGCTGCCAAAATCAAAGAACTTGGTGGAATTGCATTTATCAGCGAGTTTAAAAATGAAAATGAAATATCAAATTCCATACAAGTTAAAGATCAATTTCAATGCGAATTCGGAGGACACTCAGACAAACTCCTACAAAATAATGTACTGATCCTAAGCCCTGGAATTCCAAGAAATATTCCAATTCTAAAGGAAGCTGAGAAACAGAATATTGAGATCATAAGTGAAATTGAATTCAGTTTCAGGATTAAACATCCTCACAGCAAAATAATTGCTATTACAGGTTCCAATGGTAAAAGCACAACCGCAAGCCTTATTCATCATATTTTACAAACTACCGGATATCATTCGATCCTCGCAGGAAATATTGGAACGGCATTTTCTTCCTACCCGATTGAGAAAGAAAAAATTGATTTTATTGTGTTAGAACTCAGCAGCTTCCAACTTGAGCTCATTGACACATTCAGAGCTGATGTAGCAGCAATTCTTAATATTACACCGGATCATTTAAACCGTTATAAAAGTTTTGATGATTATGCAGAAACTAAATTTAATATCTTCCAGAATCAGAATTCCCAAGACCTTGCAATCTTAAATCTGGATGATGCTACTTCTGCAAAATTTATTTATAAGATCAATTCTGACCCCAAATATTTTTCTCTAAACTCTAAAACGGATATTTATTTTGAAGAAAATGTTATTGTGTTTGATTTGCAAAAATACTCTATTCAGAACACATCAATTCACGGTCCGCACAACATCGCAAATATGATGAGTGCAATTCTGGCAGTTTCTCCCTTTGGAATTAAAAAAGAGATAATTCAAAAATCTCTTGAAACTTTCTCACCTCTTGCCCACCGTATGGAATTTGTAAAAGAAGTTGATGGAATAAAATTCTACAACGATTCAAAAGCTACAAATACAGATTCGGTGAAATATGCATTACAATCTTTTGACACACAAATAAGAATTATCATGGGCGGAGCCGGAAAAGGTGAAGATTACAGTATCTTGATACCCTATCTGAAAGATCGAGCAAAAAAAGTATATCTTACCGGAGACACAATAGATGAAATGAAAAGTGCATTTGAAGGTTCTGTTGAAATTGCCTCTGTCAAAGAATTTGAAGATGTTATCAAAAAAGCATTCTCTGAATCTGAAGAAGGAGATATCATTGTTCTTTCTCCTGCCTGCACAAGTTATGATAGATTCAAAAATTTCGAAGAGCGTGGTAATACCTTTAAAAAAATTGTTTCAAGGCTAAAAAAATGAAAACCAAAACCTATATTGCTCAATACGATTATTTACTACTCTTTACATATTTCGTTTTAATAGCTATTGGAATTTTCATGCAGCTAAACATAAGCTCAGTGAGATCTACCATGGATTTCTTCTATCGCCAATCCATCTGGCTCTTGCTTTCTTTTGGTTCGCTTATTTTTGCATTTAAAGTTATAGATCTGGAAAAATTTAGAAAGTTGATTTTCCCACTTTTATTGATCATTATACTTATGTTGATATCTGTTCTTATATTTGGAGTAACGGTTAAAGGTGCAGTAAGAAGTATTCGCATTTGGAAGATCAATATTCAGCCAAGTTTACTAGCTAGAATAATTCTTATTTTCTATTTTGCACATATCTTAGATAAGCGAAAAAGATATATTGATGATACCAGACCCAAGCGTTTCTGGAAACACTTTAATCAACTTATAATAGTAACTATCATCATCTATTTGTTGATTTTATTTGAGAAACATTTCAGTCCATTAGTAATATCCGGTATTACTCTACTTTCTCTATTATTCATAGCGAAGATCAGGTTATCGACGATTTGTATTATTCTTGCAACCTGTCTGATTTTAGCACTTTTAGTAATCCAACTTGGTCCCACATACCGTTCCGAAAGAATGAAAATCTATACCAAGTATTCTCTTTTTCATAAAGCTATGAACAAAGAAAATGAATACACAGGAAATCAGGATTACCAGGTTAGAGAAAGTTTACTCTCATTATCGGGAGGGAGATTAACCGGAACGACACCAACAAGAGGTACCGGTAAACATTATTTTCTGCCCGAAGCCAAAACCGATTACATATTTTCGATAATTGGTGAAGAATTTGGATTTATAGGAGCACTTGTTGTAATTGGATTATTTATCTTACTATTTACAAGGGCAGTTATTAACTCTCTACGACAGGATGATATATTCCTAAAATTGGCAGGTATCGGTTTAGGAATGAATATATTTTTCAATGCAATGGTTAACATTGGTGTTTCTATGGCTGTATTGCCGGCAACAGGGGTAACATTGCCATTTATAAGTTATGGTGGTACATCATTATTAGTAAATTCATTTTCTGTAGGACTTCTGCTTAATATAAGCGCAACTAAGCAAAAACTGCAGAATTATTAAAGGAATTTAGATGGAAAACAAAAGAGTTATTATTGCAGCAGGGGGAACCGGTGGACATATTGTGCCGGCAATTTCCATTGCCAAAGAGCTCATTAAGGAAGGAGTCCAAATTCTTTTTGTTGGGAACAGGAACAGTATGGAACAGAAACTGGTAATGAAACAGGATATTGAATTTGCTGAAATTAATGTTCAGAAATTCTACCGTAAAATTACTGTTTCGCATCTTAAATTTCCATTCAAACTTATTAAAAGTACTATTAATTCCAAAAAAATTATTAGCAAATTTGAACCTGATGCATTTCTTGGAACCGGCGGATTCGTCAGCGGTCCTGTGGGTTATGCAGCTCATTTGCTAAAAGTTCCAATTTTCCTTCAGGAACAGAACAGCTATCCGGGTGCAACCACAAAACTACTTAGCAAATACGCAACAAAAGTGTTTCTAGGAAATCACGATGCAATAAAACATTTACCCAAAGAAAATGCAGTTTATTCTGGAAATCCTATCAATCAAAATGCTATTTCCGAAAAAGGCAATATTATTTTTGAGAAACTCGG
>JAQICU010000245.1 GCA_027858325.1 Candidatus Cloacimonadota bacterium | reverse complement strand
TGAGTATTTAACTCCTTTAGGTGGAGTTAAAATAGCCAAGGATATAATTAATGATTTGAAAGTTAGATACAATATGGGAACACATTATTATGCTCATAATATTGAGCATTCTCTGGAGGTGCAATTACCCTATTTACAACAGGTAAAACCGGATACTAAGATAGTTCCAATATTATTGGGAGAGCAAAATCCTGAGAATAGTAAACGACTATCGAGTATCCTGGCAGAATATTTCAAGGACCGTTTAAATAACACGGTTTTTATTATCAGCAGTGATCTAAGTCATTATTATGATAGTGAAATTGCAACCGAGATGGATGCAGAATTAGCCGCGAATCTTGAAAATATGAATATTAACAAAATGGAAGAGGATCTAAAGCTTGGTAAAATAGAAGCTTGTGGGATTGGTGGTATCCTAACCTTAATGAATCTTGCTAAAGAGTTGAATTATACGGACATTAAAAATCTGGATTATAGAAATTCGGGCGAAATAAGCGGTGACTATAAGCAGGTTGTTGGTTATCTCTCCAGCTGTGTGTATAAATAATTTGACAATAAATCCATAAATTCGGATTTTGCTTTTTGAAGTGAGCGGGAGTAGCTCAGTGGTAGAGCTCCACGTTGCCAACGTGGTTGTCGCGAGTTCGAATCTCGTCTCCCGCTCCATTTTATAACGAGGCGACATCGCCAAGTGGTAAGGCAAAGGTCTGCAAAATCTTTATCCCCGGTTCGAATCCGGGTGTCGCCTCCATATGTGTGTTCTAAGTGAATATAATTCTTGCCGGAGTGGTGGAATTGGTAGACACAAGGGACTTAAAATCCCTCGATCTTTGGGTCGTGCCGGTTCAAGTCCGGCCTCTGGTACCAAATGAAAACGCTAGCCTTTCAGGTTAGCGTTTTTTAATTTGGAAGAACCCACTTGAAATCTGTGGATTGATTAACTTGTTTTACTATTTACTTCAATTTATTTACATATTCCATGAATGATTGAATTCTACTGTCGGAAACTGCATTCTGCCAACTCCCATCTTCTTTAAAATATGAACCAATAATAAAACCATCAGCAAGATCCCAATATTTATTAATATTATTTAGTGTAATTCCGGAACCGATCAGTGTTGGAAGATCGCAGGTTTTACGCACTTTTAGTAATTCACTTATATCAGCTTCTTCTGAGGTTGATCTGCCTGTAATAATGATTCCATCTGCAAGGAACAATTTACAAGCTTCTGCAAAATCTGTAATATCAAGATCAGATGTGATTGCATGTGAAGAATGTTTCTTTTTAATATCAGCAAATACTACAATATCTTCAGCTCCGATCATTTTCCTGAATCGCATAAGCTCTCCTGCACAAGCGTTCATTAATCCTTCATCAGCTATATGCGAATATACAAAACCTTCTACTCTGATAAATTCGCATCCTGAAGCTTGAGCAACAGCCAGCGCTTCCAAATTGGCTCCAGCCAATATCTGAACACCACAAGGTATAGAAATATTCTTTTTTACTTCAGCAGCAACTACCGCCATAGAAGCAGTTATTTCCGGTCCGACGTTTCTGTTCAGATACGGCACATCGTGCATGTTTTCCAAGATGATAGCATCTAATCCATGCTGTTCATACAATTTTGCTTCCTGAACTGCTTTAGAAATAATTTGAGAGATAGAATATTTATTATTCGGTGTGCCGGGAAGCGCATCAACATGGATCATTCCGATTATCATTTTTTTCTTTCGTAATTCATTTATCAAATTCATTTTTGCCTCATATTATATTTTAAGAAGTTTCTATAATTAAGCAAAACTCAAGTTTTGCAACCCTTCCTTACACAACTACAAAATCCATGATAGATTGCACAAATTCCTCCAAGTGTAGCAAAAAATCCCCAAAATAATGGCATCATAAAAATATAGGATAGCTTTAATTCTCCTGTCTTTTCCATTTGCTGAGCAATTATAGGAACGTAATAAATGCCGGCTGTTAACAGCATTAATCCGGCAAACACAGTTATATGTCCAAAGATAATTGTTCCATATCGGTTTTTAACGAATTTCGATGTGATTAAACCTGCTCCGATCAAGATCTTGATCATAGCCCAAAGATATAATCCAATAATTAAATGATAAATACCAAATGCCAAAAGTCCAAACCCTAAAATCATTCCAATAATTCCACTTGATTTCATTTCTCACTCCTATTTCTTAATTATTTTGTTTTCATAAAATATTTACAAAAAAATCACTTTGTAGGCTGCACTAACGTGAGCCTTTTTTCCTAAAAGATTTATTTATTATACCGTAACTTAACAGTCCAATCGAAGTTGCCACAATTCCCATATACAGTTCATCCACATTTTGCCAGAAGCCAGATAAATTAATGTTTCGCCAGACACTCACCGTGATAACACCCAAGATACTGGCAAAAACGAATTGGGAATCTCTGATCTTCCCCGGGAAAATATAGCCGTAAAGAACTGGTAGTAGTAAACAACTGGCAAAATAACTTCCCAAGGTTTTCCAAACATCTTTAATATTTCCTTCAAACATCACACCCATAATCACAGCAATAATTCCAACCGCAACGATTCCTAATTTATGAAGATAGATTTTTCCCCTATATTTCTTGGGCATCATGTCGAAAGATACGGTATTTCCAGCAATGAAAAGATATGAATCTAAAGTAGAAAGTATTGTTGCCAGAATTCCTGCTAAAACTAAACCTCTGATTCCACTTGGTAAAATTTGAAGAGCATAGATGAGATAAGCTTTATCGGAAGCTGCTTCCGGAATTACAGCTCTGGCATACATAGCACCACTCGTTGTGCAAATATCGAAAAGTACCCAGATTATTGTGGAAATTAGAATTCCGCGTTTTGCTACTTTTGTGCTTTTGGCTGCAAAAACCCTCTGATAGAAATTGGGATCGACCAAAGTGGAAAGTGCGATAAAACCCCAAACGAGAGTTGTTGCGATTCCTTCACCACCCGTGAGTGTAAAATGAGATGCAGGAAGATTAGCTTTTAAAAAACTGATCCCGCCGAATAATTTATAAGAAAACAGAAGAACTAAAAAAACACCCAAACACATCACAAAAAATTGAATTAAATCAGAAAAAACAATAGCTCTAAAACCACCGTAAAGTGTGTAAAGAATAACAATAGTAACACCAATGATCATGCCTTGAAGAAATGAAATTCCAAATAATGCCTGAATGAGAAGTCCCAGACTGATCACATAAGCGATTGGCAGCACATTGAAAAAATTGAAAACGGCACTCAGTTTTCCGGATTTAGGACCGAACATTTTTTCGATCAAGTCGGGAAGGGTGATAGCTTTGTATTTTGCAACTCTCTGCACGATAAAAAAAGCAAACAAAATATAGGAAATATACCAAAAGAATCCCTGAGTTACAAAATTGAAAATTCCCTGTTCAAAAGCTATTTTGGTTACTCCGAATATCCCTCCGTACCAGGTGGCAACAAGTGTGGCAACGAACAAAGGCAGAGTAAGTTGTCTCCCCATTAAAAGAAGTTCCAAAAATCCAAGTTTATCTTCAGTGCTGCGGTCTTTAGTTTTTTTCATATGTTGACCGTAAAGAACTGAAAATAAAGTTATAAGCAACACTCCAAAAAAGACAATCCAGTCGAGTTTGCTTAAGATTGTTTTATAATCTACAGTTAATTCAAATTCCAACTAAAACTCCTTTTCGGCATTACCCGATAAGTGATGAGGGTTGAGTGATATTCACTTCTCAGCCATTTGTTGTGGCTCCCCTGTTAATTGTTTGTGAGATTTTGGCAGGGAGAAGATAAGTCAATTAATTTTTGTATTGTTTCATTGTCTCTAAGCTGAGGCTTGGAGACAAGTATTTCAACGATTCAGAAGAATTGACTCTTTCAGGATTGGAAGTTTATAGATGAAGAAACCTTGAAAGTGCAAAATAGGAAAAACGATTGAACCACAATAATTTCTTCTTGCTAATCTTATGTTTCCTTTCTTATGTGTCGGCTTTCTGTAATAAAACGATCCCTCATCATCTTGCCTCTCGCAAAAGAGGAACAGCAAGGTGAGTTAGAAATCAAAAAACCATTTGACACAAAAAACATAGAAAAAGAATTTCTATTCAATAGTTCTTTAAAAAATTAAAAAATAAAATCTGATTTAGGGGTGCTGAAGTAATTAAACTAACGCTGAGAACATACCCTTGAACCTGATCCGGATAATGCCGGCGTAGGAAACTGAAATTATATTCGAAACCACAATTCGGTTTTCTTCCGGATTGTGGTTTTTTCTATTGGAAACTAAAAATTACTCATTATAGGAAGAATGAACAATCATTCTTTCCTCTCTTTTAAATGGGGATTGAGAGTGAGTTAATAAAAAATTGATATAATTTTAAACAAAGAGTTCTTTATAATTAGGCAAAAATTCAGAAATCGGTAAACTGGTTGAAATATTTTCTTGG
>JAQICU010000219.1 GCA_027858325.1 Candidatus Cloacimonadota bacterium | reverse complement strand
CGGTATTACTGGCTTGTGAAAGAGTAAATTAGATTTTCGTTGGGAATAAAAATTGCGGTATTCTTAATTTATGAAAAGAATAGGGAATTAGAATGAAATTTATTAAACCAAAAAATATTGAAAATCTATATGAAACATTAGATGATGTGGGAAATCAATATTTATTAGCAGGCGGAACCGATATAAATGTTCAAATAAAAAATGGCACTATACGCAAGCCGAACATTATTTATATAAATCATATTCAAGAACTTACAGGTATAGAAGAAAATAATGATTCGATCTTAATTGGCTCTACTACCAGCTTCAAGGATATTATTGAATCAAAGAGCATTAAGAAATATATTCCATTTATGCATAACTCATTGCAGAATTTTGCTTCACCACTTATACAAACTACTGCCACAATTGGCGGGAATATTGCCAACGGTTCTCCAACTGCCGATGTTATCCCAATATTATTAGCGTTAGATGCTAAATTAATGATCTGCTCAAAATCAACAACACGTGAAGTTTTCCTAAAAGATTTTTTTACCGGTTACAAACAAAATGTAATAATGAAAAATGAATTAATTACTAAGATCCTCATCTCTAAACGAGCTGAACATAAATATCAAACTTTCTATAAAAAAGTAGGATCACGAAATTCACTGGCAATTGCAAAAGTAGCCGTTGCTGGTGTAAAGAAAGTTACAAAAGAAAAGATAACTGATATAAAAATTGCAGTTGGCAGCTTGAACGAATATCCACGCAGATTATTCAAAGTTGAAGAATATGTAACAGGAAAAACTCTTATAGAGATCGACTTTGAAAAGGTTGAAGAATTACTGAATTTAGAGATCACTCCAATTTCCGATTTGCGCTCCGATAAAGAGTATAGATATCATGTTTGCGTAAATCTGATCCGAACGTTTTTGAATGAATAACTTCTCATCCTGTTGACAGTACCGGTAACTTTTCCTTACTTTATCCTTTCTGCTCGCTTATGTCATTCTGAGTTGATCAAAGTATGAAGTCTTCTGACAATATTCTTACAGTTTTCTTCAATAACTCATCCTGCTGTTAGTAACAATTTGAAAGAATATTTGATGAAGTGTTGTGAATAGTATGATTACATCTTGACAAAAAGAGCTCACCATACGATCAGATATTCAGTATTTGGTAGATAACAATTATCAAGCCATGTGCTTTTATGGAGGAAAGTAAAGATGAAAATTTATGTTGGTAATTTGTCTTATAAGATGACAGATGAAGAGATGGAGAAATTGTTCGCAGCTTTTGGTGCAGTGACCGAAAGCAAAGTTATTATGGACAGAGAAAGCGGGCGTTCAAAAGGATTTGGATTTATAGAAATGCCAAATCAGGAAGAAGGTGAAGAAGCGATCAAACAACTCGATGGAAAAGAGATTGATGGAAGAAACATTAAAGTAAACGTTGCTAAACCAAAAGAAAATAAACCACGTAGAAGAGAACGATATTAATCATCTGAATTCTTGATCTTATTATTTCCGTTCCGAAGAGCTAAACTGTTTTTCGGAATGGTATTTGAAGTTCGATACAACTGACACAAAAGGATGTAAAATGGCTAGAAGTAAGTATTCGTATGAAAAACGTCAAAAAGAATTAGCAAAGAAGAAAAAGAAAGAAGCAAAACGCTTGAAAAAATTAAATAGAGCTGCTGGTATTGACGAAGAAAAACCGGAAGTTATCAACGAAAATGTTAATAATACTGATAATAAGGCTGAAACAACAGAGGAGAGTCATTAATTAACATCCCTGCAATATTGTGCTGACGTTACTAGAATAGGTAAAGTTAAGGCAATTGATCTTCGGGGATACAAACTTTAGTGGATACTATTATGAAAGAAGAAAAAGATTTGAAATTAGCTGTACTTATTGATGCTGATAATATTCCCTATTCAAATATTAAAGGAATGCTCGATGAGATCGCAAAATTTGGCACTCCCACCATAAAACGGATATATGGAGATTGGACAAAGCCAACTATTTCCGGTTGGAAACCAGCTTTACTTAAACATGCCATAACTCCAATTCAGCAATACAGTTATACAACAGGAAAAAACGCCACAGATTCTGCCATGATCATTGATGCAATGGATGTTCTGCATAGTGAAAAAGTAGATGGATTTTGTCTTGTTTCCAGTGACAGCGATTTTACTAGATTAGCAATTAGGCTTCGGGAATCCGGGATGATGGTTATTGGAATTGGGGAAAAGAAAACCCCTCATCCGTTTATAGCCGCCTGTAACAAGTTCATTTACATTGAAATTATCGGCGCCTTAGCAGTTCCCAAGCAAACTCCCAAAACCTCTCCAACATCAGTTCAAAAAGCTGATATTGACTTAATAGATAATAAATTTATCCAATTGTTAAGATCATCGATTGAAGATATGGCCGATGATGATGGCTGGGCATTTCTTGCTGCAGTTGGAGCTCTGATCAATAAGAAGAAACCGGATTTCGACCCCCGAAATTATGGATTCCCCAAACTACCCCCTCTTATAAAATCATGATCTCGGCATTTTACCGTTGATGAAAGAGAAGTTGAAAATAAATCCCATATTAAACATATTTATGTGAAGAATAAAAAGAAAATTGCTTCTCGCTAGAGATGAACCCCATCCCCATCCCTTCCCCTTAATCTAAAAGGAAGGTAGTA
>JAQICU010000201.1 GCA_027858325.1 Candidatus Cloacimonadota bacterium | reverse complement strand
GGGATATATTTCATCACCGAATTTTGATACAACTTCTATTGCATCATTAAAATAGCAAGCTGCATCTTCAATGCTAATTGGTAAGACTGCTCGAGCTAATTTTATTAGTAAATTAGCTCTTTCTTCAGTTGTTCCATCTTTTAATGATAAAAAAATATCATAAACTGATCTTTCTAAATAATCTCTAATCTCAGAAAGGTGATCAAGTCTTATTGAATATCTTAAGGCTTCTAATCTATCTCTAAGTCTAACTTTCTGGTCATCATTTATTAATTTATTATAGATTTTTTTTATACCTTGCGGAGTACTGTTTGAAGAAAATTTAAGTATTTCCAATAGAACATTATTAACAGCAAAAGGGATTATGTCATATTCTTTCCATCTTTGTTGGATTTCTTTTTGTGATTCACTCTTGGCAATAGTAATTAACTCTTGAGTATTATATTTGTCATTTATAATTATCCTAACACGTGCTATATAGTAAGGTAGAAGACCACCTATTACTTCCTTTAACTCTCTCTTTTCATTATGATTTATTTTCTTTTGATTCATATCTATTTTTTTGATAGTAAACTGATCTATATCAGGTTTAAGATCTTCCAAGATCACACATTTAAGTGCTACAGCCCTTAAATATGCTCTTCGTTCAATTTTATTATAATCTCTAGTGAATGACATTGATGCTAATGATGGAAAGTAATGATTAATAACTCTGACTATTTTCATATGGGATAATTTTCTTGCTGCACAGGCTTCTAGGAATGAAATTATAGAAGTTAATGTAGTATCATCATAATTGTGTTTTGGTTTATGTACGCGAATTCGTTTGCATGTAAGCAATATAAGACATGGACTTAACTCAATTGTATTAGGATACTTTCCAACTTCGTTTAAAGCATGAGAAATAGCTATAATCATATATTGCTTTCTTTTACAAAATGATGCCATTTCATATACGGCAGATGTTTTACCTATATCGATTAGTTTTCTACATAACTTAAGAGTAATCCTATATATGACTAGAGCAGGTCTCCATCTTAAAATAAAATTAACAGCATTCTCAACACCGAAAAGCTTATAACAAGTAAATGACATTTCAAGTATATCATTGTCTTCTATAGATTTGTTATTTTGTTTCTCTTTACTTTTCCTTCGTTCCTTAAAGTAAATATCAAGCCAATTATTAGCTGCTCTTAAATAACTTCTTGCCTCTCCTTTATAATCATTAACTGTGGATAATAATGATGCTGTATAGACATTTTCTGATCCATCCCAACCACTTCTCAATAACCTTTTAAAAGCAAGTTCTTGCACCTTTTGATTACTTTGTAAAGGAGCAATCAAATCAACATTTTTCTTAAGAAGCTTATACTGCCTTTCGTCACCAGCCATTTCTTCACCGGCTCGCATAGCAATCTTTGATGCATCAGCAATTCTATTTGCCTTTATCGCAGCCTTAAAGGCGAATTGAAGTCTAAATATTCGAATATTACGTTCATTAAGTGGATCATTGGGGGGAAGATAATCATCAGAGAGAGCTAATTCAATCAATTCATTATACATACCAGCTTGTAATAACAATAATGGTAATGTTTCAGAAACATAAGTGTTATCATAAGCTAAGGGTCTTAATAGTGCAACATAAGTAGCTATTTGTTCAGATGAAGCTGAATATTGTGTCCGGAACCATGTTTCAGTAGGTTCATCTCTAAATTGCACAGAAGTATCTGTTAACCATAAAGGGCGTCCAAGATCAGCAATGAAGCTTTTGACCATTGATTCATCTACGTTTGCTGATTTTGCTAGTACTCGCAGCGGTATAAACGGTGGTAAATTTGCTAAACCAAGACAGATTGCATCTATTCGCCGTTGATAATCAAGGGAATACTGTTTTTTGATTTTAGATATTGCAAAATCAAGTTGATCATTTATTTGATTCTCAACAGTTTTTGGAGTAGGTCCAAGATTAGTTAATACTTCTTGAATTGTACTGAATCTCATATTTAGAATATTCGCTTGTACACGAGGATTTCCGTTAGTTAGACGATGAAATTCTAATCCATCAGCAGGTGATGCATGTGGAAACCATATATTTAAATGATTGAAAGTTTCGTCTTCTGAAAATGGTTCTAGTTTTAATTGAAGAATTGTATCTGAAGGTCTTAATAGATAAACGTTCTCTGTTCTGCATAGCATAATAAGCTTACAACCTTCAGGTAATGTTTCACTAAGCAGTTCATGCGCAAAACATGATTCATTATATTCTTTAGCAGCATTTTCGGCATTGTCGGCAGCATCAATCAAAACTAAGAGTAATGCATTTTCATCTACCTTTTTTAGTGTCTTAATAGCTGTTTTAAGACAATTTTGAAATTTCCTCATAATTTCATCATCAAGAGAAGTAGTTTGAGCAACTATTGAGTCACATAATCCTTGGGATGCAATTTCATTGGCTATTTGAATAAGTGCATCTCGATGCCGATGTCTTGAGTGACTTCGATTGCGATAATTACCTCTACCAAAAGAATCATAAATAAACCCATATGATCCTACCGGCAAAGATTGAATAATTTGACGTGCGAAAACTGTCTTACCAACTCCTCCCGAAGCATGAATTATAATTGGTGAAGGCTTTTCTATAATGTAATCTAATAGCTCAAAAAGTTGTTTTCGAGGAATACTGTTTTCTATATTATCAAATTGTGGAGGTGCAGGAAACAAGTACCTTTCAGAGGTTACCCCAAAACGTTGTAGAATATTTTCACGAATAATTTGCCCATCTGAATCAGGTAAAGCCTTTTCTTGCACTAATGCAGTGATACTATCTATTTGGGGTTTATCAACATAACCAGTAAATAGATGGGACATTTCCTTGTGCAATTGGTGCTTTTGAGAATTATAATCTCCTTCACCATCAGCAATGACTAACAAATTACAGAATCCACTTAACTCTTTATCTTTCAATAGAGTATATTTTTCAAGCGTCTTCTGAAATCTACTATTTACAGATTTACCCTGAATAATTGAATATATGCTTCGTCTGAATCTTTCAGAAATTGGCCTATTTGTTATTATGTTAAACGATATTTCCGTTGATTTCTTATCATCACATGAATGAGATATATATTTTTGAGCAAAACCTTCAATAGTACCTTGTAAATCACTTAGTTTGAAAGGTATTTTTTTTCTTTTTGTTGTATGCTTGAGCTGGAAATATGCAACCTTTTGAATATTCTTGTCTGTTATGTTTGAATATTCAGCAACATCAATTACATATTCTCCAGCTTCTTCCCGCTTTTTGGATCCTTCAATTGTAATACAATACAACTGTGAGTTGGGATGTATCATTCTTAAACATCGACGTGCTGCCCAGCGATAATGAAAGACATCTCCTGCTCTTGAGTATCTTACTAAATCTTTATCAATTATTCTAGTTGTCTGTTTTGGGGACATTAATACCTCTATTGTATAATATAACCTTTTCTTTATTTTATATCATTTACCATATCACAATTTATAATATAATTTATTTCATCAGTAATAATTATACTCTTGAAATGCATGATTTAATCTTTTCTAATAAATATTCAGATGTTAAATTTTCACCAGCTAATTGAAGATCTTTAACACAACCTGGTTCTAATGCTATTGTGATTGCTTCAGCGTGTCTAATTAATCCTAAAAATGTCTCAATCTTCTCAGGTTTTACAGAACGCTTTGTATGAAAATAATCTAGGTCTATGTCCAATATATAGGATTGGTCTATGATATTCGTAACTCCCATAGATTTGGCCATTTCATTTGCTTCAGATATCTTTGCGTTAAGAAAATCATCTTCCAAAACATTATTATATAGTTCGGGGATACATTCATCATTATGCGGCTGCCGCTTACACCAAGGTAAGCATAATGTTCCAATTACAAATATCTTCTTGTCGGGGAGCGTATATGTAAAGGGTGGACTGGGCTCTGGAATACTTGTGTCTGGAAGTAATCCAACTGGGAAACTTCGTTGCATATATTCCTTTTGCTCTTCAGATCTTGTCCCTGTTGAATCCATCATCTGAATTACAAATGCATAATCAATAATCCCAGATAATGTTGCAGCATGAATATGTTCATCATATCGAAGTTTTTCAATAGTTTTTTGTAATGAATGAATAGAGTTAATATCAACTTCTTGAAATAAATGACATCTTAATTTATCCTGTTCTTTGACATTATCACCAACTTGATCTAAGATAAATCCTTGAAAAGCTGGTAAACAATCTGGATGGTGATCAAGATTAAGTAATAAAGGCTCTGTTTCAAGTTTTGAGCGAATTAGTGCCCATGGTTCAATGGCATGATGGTGATGTTCGACAATATAAACATCCTTTGAATTAATTTTTTCGTAGGAATACATAATGTGACCTCATTACTCCACATTATCTCTTTATTTCAAGCTTATTGTGAAATATCCTTAAAATATTTTTTATCTGCACATTTACAGTTTTCCTCACATAATATCATGATGAAAAACAGGGAGCATCGTTAAGCCGCGTTTGTCAATTCTTTGGTGGGTTTAACGATTAAGATAAATATTTATCAAGTGTTTACTTAGCAAGAAACATTTTATAACATTTTAGCACTTAATGTACCTATAAAATGTTCCTTTTGAGATCCCTAGTCGCTCACAAATTTCTTTGATAGGAATAGATTTCTTATCATATAAAGCCTGAGCCATTTCTATCTTACTTTCATCCATCTTCCTAGGACGTCCACCGAGTTTCCCACGTGACCGTGCTGCAGCAAGACCGGCTTTGGTTCTCTCTCTGATTATCTCTCTCTCAAACTCTGCTAATGCTCCAAATATATGAAAGATCAGCTTACCACCATTTGTGGTAGTATCTATGTTCTCTTGAAGAGATTTAAATCCAATTCCTTTATCATCTAAGTCTGAAACTATTTGAATAAGATGCTTAAGTGATCTACCCAATCGATCTAGTTTCCAAACAACCAGAACATCACCTTTACGAATATGTCTTAAAGCATCTTGTAGTTGTTTCCTCTCAGTCTTCGCACCACTGGCTACATCTGAGAAGATCTTTTCACATCCCGCTTTATTTAATGCATCAACTTGCATATCTAAGTTCTGTTCTACAGTTGATACCCTGGCATAACCAATTAACATATTATACTTCCCTTATTAAGATATATAAGCAGAGTCTAATAAGTCAGTAAACATGTCAAGTAATTATACTTTGTTTATTATATGAGATAATATACCAAGAATCGATAGAAATAGATGCTTTTGGAGTCCAAGTTAAAAGTGTCTAATAAACGAACGTTTTTGAGACATAAAAATTGATCAGTTATTTATGTCACATTAATTCACATCACATATTAGCCTTATTAGGATCGATACTATTATTTATGAAGATTAATATTAATGGGGATTTATCGTCTATGCACAGTATGATATGCAAGCCATGAGACATACTTACAACATTGAGCGAAGCGGAATGTTGATTAATGTTATGAGTGTGCCGTCTCTCTCATGACTTTCCTATTTCAATAAAATACATTTCTTAACTAATTCAGCTTTATCATTAACTTTCAGCTTGTATAAGTACACTCCTGAGCTCACTTGTTTTCCAGAAGCATCATCTCCATTCCAAATAATTGAATGATCACCTTTATTAAATTCATTGTGAACTAATGTTTTCACTTTCTGTCCTTTAATATTATAAATTGAGAGTTCAACTCTAGAATTATATAGGATTGAAAAGTCAATTGTTGTTGTTGGGTTGAATGGATTTGGATAATTACTTAATTTATAATTCAATAATTCTGGTTCAAAATTGTTGATTGAAACCAGATTTTCCTCTGTGTAAATAGTTATGTAATCATTGATTGTTGAACCAATAGGATACGTTGATGACCCTAGTAGAATATCCGTATTACCGTCTCCATTCACATCGCCCAGATTATAACCGGTTTGCCCGAAATATTCATAATTAACAATTCCTGTCATTATTATGTCCGGTATAGTATTGAGCAAGGTTCCACCGTAAAAGATCATGGTTTTTCCAGCATAATGAGGATAATAATCACACTCATATGATACAATAATATCGTTCACACTGTCATTATTGATATCTGAAGTAAAAAGATTTGTTTGATAACCAGTCATGCCATTTAGCACACTATCAATATTTGAAAAGGAATAATTCGGATCACCATAGATGATTTTTACATATGCATCACTTTGTATTAACATAGAAAACACTATATCTTCATAAATATCTCCATTTATGTCATTGCAGATGATTCCATGACCACTATACTCTAAGGAATCCATATTTATTGTTGCAACATATGAATCTGGTGGGAAATCCTCACCTCCGGCATAAATATCGAGAATATATTCATAATTCTCATCGTGATGTGCCATGAATTCATCGAAACCATCACCATTCAAGTCTCCCGTGATAAATGAACCGTAATGTTCAAAATAATTCTGACCATACAGGCAGAAGTCGGATTCCGTATCAAAAGGATCACCACCCAAAAAAACATCAACCTGCCCTTCGAAACTCATGTTTGGACCTTCACCCCCAATAACTAAATCGTTATAGCCATCGTTATTAAAATCGGCTTCTGCGCTTAGATAGAAACCATAATGGAAGCTTATATATAAAACTTGAGCATTTTCATAACCATATATGATGTAATCTACTTCTGTGTCAAAAGGATCACCACCTAAGTAAATATAAACTGCTCCTGCTCCTGCCGGTTCAGCTCCTACGGCACTTATGATCACATCATTGTAACCATCACCGTTTATATCTCCTGCTAATGACGCTGTAAATCCAAACATGTCATCATCAACTCCAGTATGGATATAATCAGGGATTGAAGTTAAATGAGGTTTGCCCAAGTAAAGATATACTTCACCGTAATACAGACCAAAATCATTGTTATCATTTTTTGAGACGATGAAATCATTATAGCCGTCGCCGTTTACATCACCGCTACCTTCATTTATGTATGATGAGAATTGGTAATCGTTAAAGGGATTCTGGATAGTGAGAATTTCTTCTAGTGGTTCTTGAGCATTTAACAGAGAAACAATAAATGAACTTAGCATAAATAAAAAAAGAAATTTATTTGCATTTATTTTACGGTTCATATAACCTCCGATTTATTTTCACTTCATATACATATCCACAAAATCACTAAAGCGTGATGATACCACTCGATATTTTTTTACTTTCTGCTGTGCCTAACGGCGGCGTGCCACGTCATCTTGCCATGAGCATTGGATTTGATTATCAAATCCTGATGCGATTAGTAAGATGATAAAAGACGAGCAAATAATAAGTCAAGGGTTGTCTATTTGCGAGTCCCCGTGG
>JAQICU010000124.1 GCA_027858325.1 Candidatus Cloacimonadota bacterium | reverse complement strand
TTGATGGTCATACTGAATTGAGTTATTCTAATGTCTGGAATGCTTTGCGTGATACCGATGAAGACCCGGAAAATACGGATAATGTGATCTTGCTTTATACCGGTTGGTCTGTTTCAAATTCCGGTTATCCTATTTGGAATCGGGAGCACACCTGGGCTAAATCTCATGGTGATTTTGGAGAAACTCCACCTTGCGGAACAGATGTTCACCACCTTCGTCCAACAGATGTTCAGGTGAATGGTGATCGGGGAAATCTGGATTTCGATTATAGTGATATTCCCTATCCAACGATTCCCGGTTGTTTTTATGACAGCGATTCATGGGAACCGCGAGATGAAGTTAAGGGAGACGTTGCCCGCATGATATTTTACATGGCAACCCGTTATGAAGGAGAAAATGGCGAACTTGATCTTGAAGTTGTTGATGAAGTTAATACATCTCCCAATCCTGAACATGGCAAACTTTCGGCTCTTTTAGAATGGAATCAGCTTGATCCTCCCAGTGAATTTGAAGAAACACGTAACGACCGGATCTATGATAACTGGCAGGGAAATCGAAATCCATTTGTTGATCATCCGGAATTTGCCGATTACATCTGGGGAAGTGGTCAACCTGAGATCGCAGCAGATTTTTATGCAGACATTATAGTTGGTAATCCTCCACTTTCAGTTCAGTTTACAGATACTTCAATTGGTGAAAATATTATTGAATGGAGTTGGGATCTGGATGGAGATGGAAGTGAAGACTCAAACTTACAGAACCCTTCTTTTATTTATCAATCAGCAGGTTTCTATACTGTATCTCTAACTGTAGAAGATGATATGGGAAGCACAGATACAGAAACAAAAATTGATTATATTCATGTATCATCAGCCAGTTTACCAGTAGTGATATTTAGTGAGAGTTTTGAAAACTTGATCCCTGAGTGGTTTATAATTAGTCTTGCCAGCAATTATGATTGGGAACGTTCTGATGATACTACTAATTATACTCATCCTTCCACAGTTCCGGATGGAGAATGGTATATGTATGCCAATAATTATGGAGCGGATGAGGTTGCAAATGACTGGCTCATCTCCCCCGATATTGCCCTTACACAATTTGATGATCCCTATTTTCATTTTGAAGCATGGACAAAATTTTCTGATACAATTGCAGGTTTAGAAGTGTTCGTTTCATCCGATTTTACAGGTGACCCAACTACTGCTGACTGGACTATAGTAACTGCTGATCTTCCATCACTTAATAGCGATGTATGGCAGAACTCCGGTGATATTGATCTTAGCGATTTTAATGATGACGAAGTAAATTTAGCATTTCAATATACTTCAACCGGAACCGGAACCAATAATACAACTGCCTGGGCAATAGATAATCTAATGGTTATGGGATTTGAACCTTCATCTGCAGAAGAATTTTATAATATTCCAAATTATGGTCTTTCAATTTACCCCAATCCATTCTCAAAAAATAGTAACGGCACTCAAATAAACTTTAGTATTCCGCAAAATTCACAAAATGTGCATATTCAAATCTATAATATTAAAGGACAGAAGGTGAAGCAATTAGAAATGAGAAATTTGAAATTAGGAATTAATGAGGTCATTTGGGATGGAACAGATATGAAAAATTCAAAAGTGAGATCCGGGATATATTTGATAAATTTAAAAATAGACAGTTACAATGTCGAAACAAAAAAATGTTTGGTAATTAATTAAAATAAGGAGAAGATATGAAAGGACTTGAAAGACTCACCCTAAAATGTGTATTAGAACGAAGTGCTTTAAAATATGCTGCAAAGCCTTGTGTCAGTTGGGTAGATGGGAAACCAATCCGATACAATGAATTTTATGAACAAGTTAATGAAGTTCAGCTTTTCATGCAGGAAGAAGGCATCGGTAAAGGTGATAAAGTTGCTATTCTTAGCGAGAATTCTCCTAACTGGGGTATAGCTTATTTTGCCATAACAACTATGGGTGCAGTTGTTGTTCCCATTCTCCCCGATTTCCGTGATAATGAAGTTCATCATATACTCCGGCATTCCGGCAGTAAGGCTATATTTATTTCCCAGAAGCAATTCCCCAAAATAGAGGAACTGGAAAGTGATCAGATCACACATCGCATCCTCATAGATGATTTTACAATTCTCCCTCCGGAAACAACCATTGCCAAACTGAAGAACACGATATCTAAAAAGACACGACCACTTGCGAAATTGACAGATTCAGCTTTGAAACTGACAGGTCTCCGCTCTTCCAATGTTAAGGAAGAAGATGTTGCCTGCATACTTTATACTTCAGGAACAACTGGTAACTCAAAAGGTGTGGTTCTCACTCATAAGAATCTTGTCTTCGATTCTATTGAAATACTAACGATACAAAACGTCGTTGAAACCGATAGATTTGTCTCCGTACTTCCACTTCCTCATACTTATGAATGTACACTCGGGCTCATTATGCCAATCATGAAAGGTGCTGCCATATATTATCTTGATAAGCTTCCTACACCTAGCGTTCTACTCCCTGCTTTGCAAAAGATCAAACCAACAATCATGCTTACAGTTCCATTGATTATGGAAAAGATATTTAAGAACAAAATCTATCCAACATTAACTGCTAATCCATTCTCCAAGACACTCTACAATTTCCCACCAACTAGAAAACTACTTCATTATATTGCAGGTAGGAAACTGTACAAAACATTCGGTGGTAAATTACATTTTTACGGAATTGGTGGTGCACTTTTATCTGCCGATGTAGAAAAATTTTTAAGAGATTCTAAATTCCCTTATGCAATTGGATACGGACTTACAGAGACATCACCATTAATTGCTGGTGCAAATCCTAATTTTACAAAATTTCGCTCAACAGGAACGGTTCCATCTAATATAAAAGTGCGTATTTATGATCCCGATCCAAAAACTGGGGAAGGTGAAATTCAGGCAATGGGTGATAATGTTATGAAGGGCTATTTCAAAGATCCTGAGCGTACAAAAGAAGTATTCACAGATGATGGCTGGTTCAAAACCGGTGATTTGGGAATTATGAAGAATGGATATCTTTATATCAAAGGCAGATTGAAAAATGTTATCCTTGGTGCAAGTGGAGAAAATATCTATCCAGAAGATATCGAATCTGTTATAAAGCAGCATCCCGATGTATTGGAATCTATCGTTTATGAATCTGAAGGTAAGATAGTGGTACGTGTTCACTTGAATTATGAATTGATCGATAAAGAGCATAAAGCCAAACGAGCAAATGAAAAACAAATGAGAGAATTTATCAACAACTTGCTTCAAGATATCAAAAAAGATGTGAATTCACAAGTTTCAACATTTTCCAGGATACATAGAATTATTGAACAGCGTGAACCGTTTGTAAAAACTCCAACTAAGAAGATCAAACGGTATCTTTATACTGAATAGTACGCTGTTGAGTTATTATTGCGACCAATTCGGTGAATTGACCCTACTATGTCATCCTGAGTTTGCCATAGTCAAGTATCGAAGGATAGACAAAATATAATTATGCAAATTTAACACTTCGATACGCCGTTTCACTCCTACTTAGTGTGGCAGAAAAATATAATGTTATACTTTTGTGTGCAAGATATTTGCTGTACTTCACAATTCCTTACAAACTCGTCATCATTCCAACAAATGGATTTCCAACCTTTTCATCCTCAATAGTTGTATCAGTTCCATGACCCGGTAGTACTTTTATGTTACCATTTAAAACGAAAAGTTTGGATTTAATTGAATTGATCAAAGTAGAATAATCACCACCGGGTAGATCAGTTCTGCCAATACCTTGTGCAAAAAGTGTATCGCCGCAAAATAATATGTTCCCTGCCAAAATGCAAATTCCACCTCGTGAATGACCGGGAGTGTGAATTATCTGCAATATTTCTTTTCCTAATGTCAATTCATCACCATCCTTCAAGATTATATCGGCTTTTGGAGCGATTATCTCAGAATCCCAATATGTACTTAAATTCTCGTTCGGATCACTTAGTAATCCCGCATCTTCTATATGAATACAATTTTTTACATCAAAATTATCATTGATACTTTTATTTCCACCAATATGATCACCATGTCCATGCGTTGAGATCAAATATTTTAAGTTTATACCCATTCCTTTTATATCATCAACCAATATCTTCGATGGTGCAGCAGGATCAATGATAGCTGCTTCTTTGGAAACATCATCCCATACGAGATATGTATTAGTACCAAATTCAGGTAGTACGTTAAATGTTTTATATTTCATTTGTTATTCCTATAATAAATATTGTTTTACATTTTCTTCTGCCATTTTTTCAACTTCTATTTCATCATTAAGTTTAAAATTCTTGCCAAACTGTATTATTGCCGAATTCTCTACTTTGGAATTGTATCTGAGAATAATAGAGCCGGAG
>JAQICU010000105.1 GCA_027858325.1 Candidatus Cloacimonadota bacterium | reverse complement strand
TTGTTCTTCCAGATCGGTTTTGTTATTTTTAGTGAGTTCCATATAACGTTGATTTACAGTCTCTTCTGCTTTAATGTTAGATTCAAATATACGTGATAGATTACCGGCAGCCATACTCTCAGCATCACTTCGTGAATCTCCTTCTCCAATAGCAGTAAGATACATCTGTTCCGAATATACTGCTTTTGGATTCTTCAGCCATTCCGGTTTGGAACCTTTTCTTTTCACTGCATGAGCAGCACACGAAAGAATAAGGATCAAAATAAGTGATAATAAAATAATTTTTTTCATATTTCCCCTCTTTAAATAGTTTAATTTAGGTAGAATGATTCAAATAAGTTCAACCCTGATTTTGAGATATTTTTATCTCCAAGATCATCTACGAAAAGTACAGAACCATTCTTGGAATAGTATCTCACTTTAATATTATAAATTCCCTTAGTTACTTCGATTTCAGTAATTGAAGTTTTTGCCGGAAAGAATCTTGATATTCTCAGATCAGCATTCTCCGTTGCATCCACAATTGCATCAGTTGCCAATCGAGCCGCAAACCCTAAAAGTGCATTATCAATCTTATTCTCCATTTCTTCCTTACGTTTTGCTGAAAATAGTCCTTTGATCACAGTTCTGGTAATTGTCTTCAAGTAGATGATAGGTTCTTTTATTTTGAATGTTTCCAATGCAACTTTCTCGATATCTTCTATTTGTTGAAGATCAGCTGCTTTATTGCCGTCTATGAATACTTCTATCCTGCCGATATTAGATTTTCTTGTTTTCATAAATGGAAGCTGGAATTTGAAGTGATAACCTTTCTTCATGTCTTTCCATGGTATCAGGTCAAGAGTTTCTAAATTCTGTTTCCCACGGGGATTTTCTTTAGTAGTTCCAATCACTACGAGATCTTTTTCTGTATGGATATAAAGTGTATTTGCCTTTTTATCCGGTGCTCTGCCGGTAAATGAGATCACGTTGATCTTTGCTTTATCAGTTTTGTTAAGATAGTTATTTAAAGTAGGTTTACTGAAATTATAAATGTGAGACTGCAATTGCCAGGCTTCATCAATTTTATCCTTATCAATTCTGGCATCATCCAATTTTCCTTCAGCACGGTAGAGAAGCATACTCAAATATCTGCCCAGAGCAGAGTTATGAAACTTATTCGTACCTGTCTCAAAATCCTTCTTTTTTTCTTTGGATGTGTTGAATTGCTTCGCCATCTTTTTATGTTTTTGTTCAAGCAAAGCAAGCTTCTCATTTATTTTCCTGATCTCAACAAAAGCGTCATCAAATTCATCCAGTTCAACATAATTAAGTGCCTTGAAAACATTGAGGTAAACATCTTCATAATCTTCGCCGGAATATTCCAGAACATTATCATTTAACAACATTGAAGCTGCTCCGCGACCAATACTTTTAGTAAATAATTCATCAAATGCTGTTTCTGCTTTGGAAAGTAGCGTGTTACTCTGTTCAAAATTGCCCTGATAGTGATGAAGCATTCCTGCATCTACATAATAGAGTGCCTTTTCTTTCTCTTTATAGAACTTATCCTTAGCAGCTTCGATCTGCATCAGAGCACCTTGATAATCACGAGAAACAAGTTTCTCATTAATCCCGGCAAACTGCTCTTTAGAGCTTTTTGTACTCGCACAACTTAATGTAAATACAATTATAAGAATTAGAAATGATCTGAAGGTTTTGTTCATGCTTGAGTTACCACTTCACTTTGTTCTTTTTAACATATTTTTTGATCTCTTTCGATCCAATCCATACTTTTTCGTTTGATTCTACATTTATAAGTTCAAGATCGGTTTGATAGAATTTTACTGCTTTTCCACCACTGGCATCAATATTGGATTTTATCCCACCCTGCAGTATGAAATCTGCCCCTGATTCTGCAGCTAATCTATTTGCTGTCTCATCACTTGCATAAGATTGTTGTTCAATCCTCTCTTCTCTGATCTCTTCACGTTCCTTTTTAGTAGCAACAAACTTAATTTTTCCACTGTTGATAAGTTCTCTTTCAATATCCTTAATAAAGATATCTGTTTGAATATGTTCAGAACTGAAATTCCTGATCGTTCCCACAATTACAACAGGTTTTCTATCTTCTTCAAGAACGAAATCCTGCAGCCATGATCTATACATCAGATCTTTTATCATCTGTTCTGCAACCAGTCGTGAATCGGTATCATTCCAATTACCGCTCTGATCTGAAACTTCCTCTGCAGAAACTCTTTCAACTGTACGAGTAGGAGCTGCACAACCCATTAGTATCAATATTAGCAATGATAACCCGATAACTACTATTTTACATTTTTTCATGTTTCCTCCTTATTAATCATAACAATTTAGAACTTGTATTTACGATAAAAATGTCAATTTAATTTTATTTTTATTAAAAAGTCCGGCATTTCTGTCGGACTTTATTTAATAAAACAATTTTAATGTTAGCCTGAATATTGATGGTTAATTATTTTTTCCGATCTCAATTCCCTTTCTAATTGCTTTAAGGTTAGCTTCAAGAAGTTCCGGATTTTTTTTCCTAAGAAAACCTGTTAGATCTTTTTCAATAGTTTCGTATTTTACGATTCCTGTCTTTCCAATCACAATACCTATTGCAACCATATTCAAAACCATCATGCTGCCAATTTCTTTAGCAATTTGATTCATCGGTGCTTCAATTATTGTGATATCATCACGTTTAATACCATGAGGGCACATATCTGTATTGACAATAAGAAGCCCGTTTTTTCTAATATTCGGACCAAACTTATCTATAGAAGGTTGATTTAAGGCGATGAGAATATCTGGATAAGTTACAAGTGGAGAGGCTATTGGTTTATCTGAAATAACAGTAGAAACATTTGCAGTTCCACCCCGCATTTCAGGTCCGTACGAAGGAAGCCAAGACACATTTAGCCCTTCTCCCATTCCTGCTTTTGCCAGGAATTTGCCAACTGTAAGAGCACCCTGCCCGCCAAATCCGGAGCTAATAATTTCAGTTTTCATTATTCTCCTCCTTCTACAGATCTATCCCTGAAATTACGAACAGGGAAGAAAGGCAACATATTTTCTTTAGCCCATTCCATGGCTTTTACCGGTTCCATCCCCCAATTTGTAGGACATGTAGAAACAAACTCAACAAAAGTAAAACCTCTCTCTTCTTTGTTGAATTGAAGAGCTTTTTTCACAACTTTCTTTGCTTTAATTATATCTTGAGGTGAAAGTAAGGAAACACGCTCTATAAAATATGGAGCTCTGAGAGAATTTAATAATTCACAAGCTTGTATTGGATAACCGATATCTTTCTCATCTCTACCATAAGGTGAGGTTGAAGTTTTCATGCCGGGCAGAGTTGTAGGAGCCATCTGTCCACCTGTCATTCCGTAAATGGCATTATTTACAAAAAACACACTTATATGTTCTCCTCTATTAGCTGCATGAATGATCTCGGCTGTACCGATTGCTGCCAGATCACCATCTCCCTGGTAAGTAAAAACATGCATATCGGGACGTGCTCTTTTCATTCCTGTGGCAACTGCTGGAGCTCTACCATGAGCAGCTTCTGCCATATCGCAATCAAAAAATTTATAGGCAAAAACCGAACAACCGACCGGAGCAACACCCATCATTTTATTTCTCATTCCAAGTTCATCCATAGATTCTGCAATAAGTCTGTGGGAAATACCGTGAGTACAACCGGGACAGTATGTAAATTGTAGATCCGTTAATGATTTTGGTCTTTGTGCAATAATTTCCATGATTCCCCCTATTTATCCAAGATCTTAGTTTTAATTTCATCTGGTGTGAATAAAATACCACCAACTTTCCCTAGGAATTCCACAGGTATTTTTCCATTAACTGCCAGTTTCACATCCTCGACCATTTGACCAAGGTTCAATTCGCAAACTACGACCTTTTTAACTCTATCATGAAGAACATTTTTAATAGCTTCATAAGGATATGGCCAGACAGTAATAGGTCTGATCATACCAACACTCTTTCCTGCGTCCTGTAATTCATCAATAGCAGATTTTGCGATTCTGGCAGCAGTTCCAAAGGCAACTACTACTACATCATTTTCATCAGAAATGTTGTATTCTTCAAATCTTTTCTCATTCTTTTCAATCAAATCATATTTCTTTCCAAGCTTAATGACATGCTGTTCCAAAACAAGAGGATCAATCTCTAAGGAATTGATCTCATGATGATGATGATTCGGCTCATCTTCATTTGGATACATACACCAATCGAAATGCTGTTCATCAAGTTGTTTTAATTCATCTTCTGTTTTGTAAGGTTTGAATTCCACCGGTTCCATCATTTGACCCAGAAGTCCATCTGATAATATCATTACCGGATTTCTGTATTTATCTCCCAGATCAAAAGCCAGATCTGCCATATCGGCAAATTCCTGAACTGTACTTGGTGCCAGAACAATAAGACGGTAATCTCCATGTCCACCACCTTTTGTTGCTTGGAAATAATCACCTTGAGCAGGTTGAATATCACCAAGACCGGGTCCTCCACGCTGTACATTAATTATAACAGCAGGCAAGTTAGCACCGGCAAGATATGAAATACCTTCCATTTTGAGTGAAATACCCGGTGACGAAGATGAAGTCATAACTCTTCTTCCGGTTCCTGATGCTCCATACACCATATTTATTGCGGCGACTTCACTTTCAGCCTGCACAAATATTCCTTCAACTTTTGGTAATATCTTAGCCATATATTCTATTAACTCACTTTGAGGAGTTATTGGATATGCAAAATATAGCCTGCATCCTGCACGGATAGCGGCTTCAGCAACTGCTTCATTTCCCTTCATCAATACTTTTTCAGCCATAATATCCTCCATCTATTTCTCAATTGTGATTGCTACATCAGGACAAGTTGTATAGCATAATTTACAAGCAATACAAGCTTCTTGATCAAAACATTCCGAATAATGATAACCCTTGGAATTGATCTCTTCAGAAAATCTGATAATACTTTTAGGGCACGCCGGAATACACAAACCACAGCCTTTACACATTTCCGCGTCAACGGTCATTCTTGCCATAACTGACTCCTTAGTAATGCATTTTTTTTTATGCAGTAGAATGTTTTTATTTCGCTGAATTTGTCAACCGGATTATAGAAAAATGGGTTAAACTATTAAAGTGATGTGAACCAACCAACTTATCCCAACCAAGACTTGCCACATGTCGCAGATCATGTGTTAAGTCGATTTAACGCCATCAACCAACTTATCCCAAAACTCCTGTGAAGCTTAGGACAATTTTCAACCCCAATATTTGGCTAATGCCAAACTTCAGGATGACAAAGTGTATTATTATCTCTCTAGAATTATTACATTCTCTATATGGTAAGTATGAGGGAACATATCAAATGGCTGCATCTCTTTAGGTAAAAAGCCTTTTTCCATCATAAGTTTCACGTCTCTAACCTGCGTCATCGGGTCACAACTGATGTAAATAATTTTCTTGACCTCAGATGGAATATTATCAATTATTCTTTGTTCAAGCCCTTTGCGTGGCGGGTCAAAAATTATTGTATCTATTCTATTATCTTTTAAAATTTTTGGTAATTCAGTTTCTACATCACCTGCAACAAATTCACAATTATCAGTTTTGTTAAGTTTGGCATTTTCTCTGGCATTCTGCACAGCTTTCACATTGTTTTCTATTCCAATTACTTTAGCAGCTTTATTTGCCAGATATAGTCCGATAGAACCAACCCCGCAATAAGCATCTATGATGTTTGAACCTTCTGATACAGATTTTTTAGTAAATTTATACATCTTCTCAGCTTGCTTTGTATTCACCTGGAAGAATGATTTGTAGTTAAGCTTGAATTTCGTTTTCCCAATCTGCTCATAAATAAAATCACGACCGAATAATATCTTTTCATCATTTCCCAGAATCACGTTTGTTTTTTCAGAATTTATATTTTGGATAATTCCAACAATATTCGGATAAGATTCTAACAAAACTCTCTCCAGTTGTCGTGAGAAAGGAATCTTACGATTTCTGGTTACAAGAATAACGATTATCTCATTTGTTCTTTCTGCATAACGTATACCAATATGACGAATATTCCCGGAATGATTTCTCTCATTATAAACCTGCATTTTCGAGGCTTCTATATAAGATATTACCTTTTCACAAATATCATCAAAGAGAGGCGGTTGGAGTCTACATTTTTTATGCGGGATCACATTATGCGATCTGCTCTCGAACATGCCGGTAATTGGTTTTCCATCTTTCTTGGTTACAGGACAAAAAATTTTATTCCGATATGGCTCTTTGCCGGAAACTATTATTTTATTGATCTTTCCTATCTCAATACTCTGGAATATCTCTCCAATTATCTCTTGTTTATATTTAAGTTGATCTTCGTAGGAAATGCAGAGCCACTCACAACCTCCGCACTTGCCAAAAACTTCACAATCCGGCTCAATTCTTTTAGGTGAACTTATTATTATCTTATCAATTTTGCCAAAACTAACTTGCCGTCTTTCGCTTATTACCTGTACATCCAGGATGTCTTCGGGAACCGCATTAGAAACAAAAACGGGATTTGAATTTTCAAATCCAAGTCCAAGTCCTTTATAAACCAATTTTTCTATTTTAAGTTCTTTTATTATTTTCATATGATCCTTTTCATAAGTTGATAGTATTTTAATTTCCAAACAACAATTATTGCCTCACGAACTATCTTTTTAGACATTTTAGATTGTCCTACCCGTCGATCTGTAAAAAAAAAAGAGAGTTCTTTAATTCTGAAATATTTAATCCAGGTGCGGAAGTTCTTCTCAATCTGGAATGAATAT
>JAQICU010000085.1 GCA_027858325.1 Candidatus Cloacimonadota bacterium | reverse complement strand
ATCTTAATATCATCATCATCGTTAATTATGTGAGCATGATAAGATTTTTTATTTATAAACTTGCCGTTGATCTTAACAATACTGAGATGAATAAGAAAATTACTTTCTTTCAGCAGCTTTTCTACTGTTAATCCTAATCCCCAAGGCATTTCATTATTATTGACCTTAATCATAATAACTCATCGCAGGTTAAAGTCGATAATGATTATAAAATGTCAAGGTTATTGAACTTCTCAGAATGTTTCAAATTTGAATTTGTTTTATGTATATTTTTCAGAGAGGTTTTTTAATACATAAATAATAAGAATTTAATATTCATTCTTCCATCCGATCTCACAATTTAATATTGACAATTAATCCAGATAAAAAAGATCTTAGATAGTATGATAATATTAAAAAGGAAATAATTCATGATCCATAATCTTCTTAAAGACAAAAAAATAATATTGGCTTCAGCCTCTCCGCGTAGAAAGAAATTAATCGAGATGATCGGGATAAAAGCGCTGCAAATGCCTGCTCATATCGGTGAAGATAATTTCTGCAATAACCCTAGAAAACTTGTAACAACACATGCAGAGAATAAGGCTCTTGCAATAAGGAAAATAGTGGATAATGATTATTTAATCGTAGGCAGTGATACAATTGTTTTTCAAAGATCAGATATCCTTGAAAAGCCTGAGAATAAACTTCAAGCTGCGGAATTTCTTACCTGCTTATCCGGTACACATCATTATGTATATACCGGTGTTGCCATTTCATATAAAAATCAAATATATTCAGGTTATGAAAAGACAAAAGTGTTTTTTAGGAATCTCGCTGCAATAGAAATTGAAGAATACATAAATACTAAAGAACCAATGGATAAAGCTGGTGCTTATGGAATCCAGGGTTATGGAAGTCAATTTGTGAAAAAGATCTCCGGCTGCTATTTTAATGTAATGGGATTTCCAGTTTATCGCTTTTATAAATTATTAGAGGAGATATTATGAAAAAGATCTTAATTAATAATCCAGGTTTCATTGCTACGATGAATGATAAGCTAGATGAATGGCATGGTGGTCATATACTAATAGAAGACGATAAAATTGTTTCTATTGGCAAACAACCTTTTAAAGGTGATTTTGATGAAGAGATAGATGCAGCCGGAATGGTTGTTCTGCCAGGATTTATAAATACGCATCATCATTTATTTCAATCTTTAACCAGGAACATCCCGCGAATGCAGGATCAGGAACTGTTTCCCTGGCTGGTAAACCATTATGAAGTTTGGCGTGAAGTTAATGATGAAGCGATATTTACAAGCGCTCAAACAGGACTTTTAGAGATGATGTTAAGCGGAGTTTCGACTAGCTCTGACCACCTCTACTTGTTCCCTACTAAATGCAATAATCAACTCATAGACATTGAAATCGCAGCAGCTCAGAAATTGGGAATTCGTTTCCAACCAACTCGCGGTTCAATGTCATTAAGTAAAAAAGATGGTGGACTTCCACCGGACGATGTTGTTCAAACTGAAGAAGAGATCATGAAGGATTCTCTGCGGTTAATAGAAAAATATCACGATCCATCAGACGGTGCGATGATACGAATCTCCTTGGCACCATGTTCCCCATTTTCCGTTACATCAGAGTTGATGAAACAAACGGCTAAGTTGGCAAAAGAAAAAAACCTGAGGTTCCACACACACCTGGCAGAGACAATTGATGAAGAAAATTTCTGTATAGAAAAATTTGGAGCACGACCGGCTGCCTATCTCGAGTCACTTGGTTGGATCAGTGGAAAAGCCTGGGTTGCTCATGCAGTTCATCTTTCCGACGAAGAAATTGAAAAAATGGGTAATTGCGGCATGGGGATTTCTCATTGTCCATCTTCCAATATGCGACTTGGTTCTGGAATTGCCAGAATCAAAGAGATGCTGAAAGCAGGAGTTGCTGTAAGTTTGGCTGTTGATGGTTCTGCATCTAATGACTCCAGTAATATGCTTTCTGAAATCCGACTGGCGATGCTGCTGAGCCGTTTAAGAAAACATGAATTTTGGTTAACTGCCCGAGAAGTTCTTCGTATTGCAACGCGTGGAGGTGCAGCAGCCCTTGGTAGAGATGATATCGGAGAATTATCAGTTGGGAAACAGGCAGATATTGCATTATTCTCACTTGATCATCTTGAATATGCCGGCTCACTTTCAGATCCACTGGCAGCACTTGTTTTCACACAGCGTATGCGTTCAGTAGATTATCTGATAATTAATGGCAAAACCCGTATTAAAAATGGAAAAGCAGATATAGATCTAAAAAAATTGATTAAAGATCATAATAGAATTAGTGCTGAACTGATAAGAAAAGCACAACAAAATACAGGTATTGATTTCTTGAAACATTAAGGAAATTTGAATGTAGTGACTGAGCCGTCATAAACTTAGGCTGATTGATAATCAGCCACTACTACAAAGAGAGGAAATTTGATTGTAGTGACAGCTCATTGAGCTGTCAGCAAAAGGCAGATCACTGATCTGCCACTACAAGGAACAGTTATGAAATTATTTTATAATGCGCAGTTTCATACAATCCGAAACGAAGGAGATACGGTTTCTGCTGTATTGGTAGATGTTAATGGA
>JAQICU010000060.1 GCA_027858325.1 Candidatus Cloacimonadota bacterium | reverse complement strand
TCCGCCAAGTGCACTTAACATTAATCCTTTAGGACTTGGACCCTTATTCTCTCCTCCAACTCCTGCACCTGCGTCGATAGTAAAATGATGACCGTTTAATTCAACATCAAAAGCCATTTTATTGATAAATGTAACAGTAGATTTCTGTTTCATAATGATGCTTCCTTTTTTTCTAGTGCATTATGATATGCATCTACATACAGTTTAATATTCTCATAGATCTCTTCAATTTTATCTTTTGGAAGTCTATTAATGAGATCTTCCTGAAGGTTCAAAAAATCTGTAATTGTGTTTTCATTAGTTACTTTCCCTTTTGTTGTAACTTCTCCCAACCAGCTCCTGCGATCTTTTTCAGATGGATACCTTTTCACTAATTCCTTTTTAACTAACGTATCAACAATTCTGGTAATCCTGCTGTGAGATACTTTCAATTCCTCGGCAAGAACGTTCATACAAGTTGGTTTGTTAATTTGGTTCAGATAGTTTAAAAGATCACATTCCATTCGCCCAAGTGAAAGACATTGACGTCTGATCCTTTCTTTTTTTGAGCAAAGTTTGTAGAGCATGCCGCTTAATTTTTCATACTTCAACACTGCAACTTTCATAATTCCTCCATTATATCTTTTACTTAATGTCACATTTTAATAATAAAATAATTAACTTCTTAAACTCATTCCAGCAATTAATATTTAACATTATCAAACTTTAAAAATAAACTAAAGTTAAATCTAATTCTAACAAGTATTATTAATTCAAATCTGAAATGATCTTATTAATTATCTTATTAGGTGTTATACCTTCAGCTTCAGCAGCAAATGAAATTAGAATCCTATGTTGAAGTACAATTTGTGCTACACTAATCACATCATCAATTGCAGGAGTTAATCTGCCTTGCAGAACTGCTCTGCTTCTAGCAGCGTAGATCAAATATTGGCTAGCCCTTGGTCCTGCTCCCCAGCTTACCCACTTTTTAATATAGTCGGGTGCATCATCATATTGTGCTCTGGTTGTACGGGCGAGTTTAACAGCAAACTCAAGCACATGCTCGCTCACCGGAACTTCCTTAACTGCATTTTGAATTTGAATGATCTCTTCTGCACCAATTACAGATCTAACCGAATTCAATGAAGCAAATGCATCATTCTTTACGATCATTTTTTCTTCTTCATAAGATGGATAATCAATGTTGAGATAGAACATAAATCTATCTAATTGTGCTTCAGGAAGAGGATATGTTCCTTCCTGTTCAATAGGATTTTGAGTTGCCAATACCAAAAATGGTTTATCAAGTTCAAAAGTTTTATTACCGGCAGTAACTTGATATTCCTGCATAGCCTGCAATAAAGCGGCTTGCGTTTTAGGAGGTGTTCTGTTTATCTCATCAGCCAGTATTATGTTTGCAAAAATTGGACCCTTAATATATTCAAAATATCTCTTCCCATCTGCTTTATTCTCAGCCAGAATATCCGTTCCCGTAATATCGGAAGGCATCAGATCCGGTGTGAACTGGATCCTGCTGAATTTCATATTCAGAACCTTTGCTATCGTTGAGATCATCAATGTTTTTGCTAAACCCGGTACACCTTCCAGTAGGCAATGTCCATTTGAGATCAGTGCAATTAACATCTGCTCGATAATTTCATCCTGACCTACAATTACTTTTCCAATTTCTTGGGTTATTTTCTTTTTGATTTCAGGAAGTTTTTCCAGTATTTCAATATTCTTTTTCATACTAATCCTTTTTATTATTATTCTGTAAAAGTTGATTTAAATTTATCTTAAGGGCGATCAAGGAAATTCCACCAATAAGGAATATCCAGATAGAAGTTAGCAAATGAGAAAATGTAACCGCTGCACTTGTAAGATTTTCATTAACACCCAAAGCAAATGAGAAAATCAGCACCCACATAAATTGATTCGAACCGATCTGTGCCGGAGGTGTTGGCAGTATATATGTGAGATTCATCAGAGTATAACCAAATAATATTTTTATATAAGATACATCAGAACCAAATGCTCTGAAAACCGCATAAATATATATTGCTTCTGAAAAAACGGCAAGCAGTGTAAGAAGATATACAAGACAGTTCTCCGCAAATCTACCGCTCATTATTGCCATTCCATCCACGAAATTGATAAAGAAACCTTCAAAAATTTTCCTGTATTTTTTTGGTAAAAACCTCAAAATGAAAGTCAATATCCTTATTGCTTTGGTTTTATGATTCACTGCAAAAAAGAGGAATCCAATGAATAGAAGGAAAATGAAGAACAAAAGACTTATAATTATATAAAGTGCTGAATTCAGTTTTACCGATACAAGTGGGATGAGTATCATGATGAATATTATTGGGAAAAGATCCGTAAGTTTATCTATAAAAATTGATGGGAGACTGTCAGAAATCTTCACCTTTTCTTTGGTTTTGAGGATAACAGATTTTGCTATCTCACCTGCTCTTATCGGGATAAGATAGTTAATAAGCATTCCTGACATAAAGATGGAAAAACTCTCCATTAACCCCATTCTATAGATAGGTTTTAAAATTATTCTCCAGCGCAAACTCCGTAAAAAATATGCTAACACATAAAAAAGAGAGAAGATTAGAACCATCTTGAGATCGAATTCATGGAAATAACTAAGGAATTCCTGCCAGTCTACGATGCGTATCCAGGCAACAAGAAAGATAGCTCCAAGAGCTATTCCAACAATCCAATTAAGACCATTCTTCTTCATTATTCTATAACCTGCTTCTTGGGAATGAACAGAAAATATCGATGATGAGCCCAAAAGGTTTTTAATATCTTTGGTGCTTTCTTTTCAAACCAGAAATGAGACATCATTTTTTTGGAAAAATCAGGATCAACCCCACTATAATAATCCATGATCGTCATAGGTTTATGTTCTTTCTTTTTTATCAACCAACCCAATCCAAATATCTTCAGGAATTTTTCTTTCGGCATACCAATATCCGGCCAGGGTGGACAATCAATATAATTGCTATCGATCAACATCCATCCGTTCTTTTTCATTTGCTTTTTGATGTTTCGCGGTAATATATTCTCTTCTTTCAGATGTTTTTTCAATTCTTTATACCCAAGAATTTTCTGTGAAATATACCCCAAACCGTTTCTATTAGGGACAAACAGCAATATTGCATGTGACGTAACCCGAGTAAGTTCTAGAAGGAAATCATGAAGGTCATCTACAAACCAGAGAGCAGAAAAATTCCAACTAAGGTCAAATGAATCATCTGCAAAAGGCAAAGATACGAATTCCTTTGAATATTCACTTCTGAGTGGAATTTCTATTTCCTTCCAAGTTTTTTCAATTAGTTTAATACGATCTTCATCATTATCTACAATGGTTATCTTCTTTCCATCTTTTGCTAAGCCCATACTATTGATACCGGATAATCCGGTAAATCCAAAACTTGGAGCTTCAAGAACTGATGAAATATTAAAGTGTTTACAGATGGATTCCAATTTATTATTCAATATAATTCTTTCATAAGAAGAACCAAGACCTTCATCAGTGTTGGTAAAATATCTTTTCCAGTTCTTTAATATCGGAATTGCCATTATTTTACCTGTATTATTTTAATTTCAGATCTTTATACCAATCTGTAACTATCTTAAAATTTGGAATCGTGTCTGTATCCTTCAAGCTTAAATCGATATAGCTGTTTTCTACATCATAATACCAATGTCTTGAGATCAATTGGAAACGAGCTTTCCAGAGTTCGCTTTTGAAGAAACTGGCAATCTTCTCTCCCTTTTGGAAATATTTAATATCAACATTCCTCTTCGAAGAGTAAGGTTTTCCTTTTAATTCATTGTTTATAAAATCGGCAAGTTTATGTAATTCTACCGGATGGCTATCTGCTACATTATAACAGACTCCGGGGCGATAATCAATCTCCATCAATCTTACAAATGATTGAATTATAACATTAATATTTGCTAGATGAATTATCACATCTTGATCTGGTAGGAAAAGGAGCTTTTTATTAATTAATTTTGTAAGTGTATATGGGAACCCGTAATCATTTGTTCCGTAAGTTATTGATGGACGGATTACTGCAGCTTTCAATCCGTAAAGAACATATTTTTGAATTATTGCTTCTGCTCTGATCTTTGTAAAATGATAGTAATTATCTTCTAACCTTTTTGTAGAATTATTTGCAGGTAACTCAAGTGGAATTACACCAAACACACCAACAGAAGAACAGAAAATAAACTTAGAATCGTTGTCTTTTGCATTAATTATAAGCTGTTCAGTTGCATTAACATTTGCACCAAAATAATCTGAATTGCTAAATTTACGACCACCTCGAACAGCTCCAATGTGCATAATTATTTCAAAGGAATTCTCATCAAGGTACGTTTTTAACGTAGGGATATCTGTAAGATCGATCTCAATAAATTCAACTTTATCTACAAATTCTTTAATTCTCTCAGGTTTAGTACCGGGACGAATTATCGCAGTTATGCTATCATAATTTTGAATTAATAGTCTTAGGACATTCCGCCCAATGAAACCGCTAATTCCTGTAATTAATATTTTATTTGTCATAGTTTTCTCAGGAATTTCTCGAAAAATCCTTTCTTTTCAATTTTCTGTTTTTCCAAATAAAAATATTTGATCTTTTCATTATTCAACATTCTCTGTGGATTAACGCTTGTTAGAAGATCGGCGGTATAATTATCAATGTTATCGCGAATTGCTTCTTTAGCTAAAGGAAGAAAATATTCATCAGTTTTGCAGTGATTATCGGAAGCAACGAAATGAGCAAATCCATTATCAATAATGTACCATGCTGTCTTTGCTATTTTAGATCCGTATAATCCCAGAATACTTCCAGCATTTACCTGAAGAAAAACATTCCTGTGTAGAAAATCTTCTGCCAGGGCAGGATCATTAATAATATAATTATATCGTTCAGGATGAGCAAGGATAGGCCGGAGTCCCATTTTTACTAAATTGAAAAGTGTTTCATAAATATCAGGCGTAAACTCACCCATATTTGTCTCAACCAAAATATAGGAAGTATCTCCAATACAAAGTTCTTTATTAATTATCTTATCATCAATACCCGGATTCAAAAAGATCTCTCCACCTTTATGAAGATTGACTTTCAAATCCGCAGTAGTTTTTGTTAATTCTTTGAATTGTTTATCAATGATCAGTGCATCGGTTTGGACATAGCTATTCAAATAATGTGGAGTAAGCACAATATCGGTTACACCATTATCAATCATATTTGTGATCTGCTTGATGGAAATTTCAAGACTTTCGGATCCATCATCGCAGTTGTGAAGAATATGAGTATGAATATCTATCATTATCTTTTAATACTATGAATAGCATCAGCAAATTCTCTGATCAGTTTTGGATCGGGATTATCTTCCAGTATATTACCGGTTACGATAAAATCTGCACCTGCTTTTGCTTTTTGTATAGCTACTTCCGGAGTTTTAATCCCACCGCCAAGAATAATTGGAAGATCAACATTCTTTCTTACAGCAGCAACCATTTCATCGGTCGCAGCATATTTCGCTCCACTTCCAGCATCCATATAGATCATTTTCATTCCAAGATACTGCCCGGCCAGAGCATGTGCAACAGCAAGATCATTCTTTGTTCTTGGCAGTGGTAAACTACCACTCATAAACTGAACTGAAGTACTATTCCCTGATTCGATTATCATATAAGCAGTACCAATGGCTTCCAAACCATAATGTTTTATTAATGGTGCTGCTCGAACCTGCTCACCTATAAGCATTTGCGGGTTACGGCTAGTAACCACACTTAAAAGAAGCAAAGCGTCCGCATGAGGAGATACAAAATCAATAATCCCGGGAAATATTAAAACAGGAATGTTAACGCTTTCTTTAATGAGTTTTAAATTCGACTGAAATTTATTGTTTACCATTATACTTCCGCCAACCAGTAATCCATCAGCTCCATTCTCTTCACATATTCGGGCAAAATCTTTTACTTTATCAGCCTGCAGTTCATCCGGATCTAACAGACAGAAATAACTTGCTCGTTTTTTTGCAAGTTTTAATAGTTTATCATATACTTTCATATTAACCAACCCATAAAATTATTAGTAATATTAACATATCAATTTTCATTAAAGATGAAGTGTTTGCAAATCTTTTTATTTCACTTTTTCGTAAAATATAAATAATTAAAACTATAAGTGGAAAAGAAACCCCAATGGTAAGTGCAGAAAAAACATTTAAACTAAAGATGTTTTTCATGAATAAAAATATTGGATAA
>JAQICU010000365.1 GCA_027858325.1 Candidatus Cloacimonadota bacterium | reverse complement strand
TAATTACAGCTACAGAAGTTGAAGCTGCGCTTCAGGAAAATAGAACTGCTTTGGATGTCGAAGAAGCTGCTTTAGTAACTCATAGAGCCGCTGATGGGAAAGAACATTCAGATGTAGTGTTAAATAATGACCACAGAGTAAATGATGGATCAGATCATAGTTTTGTAGATCAGGATGTTAAAGCCGCAGCAAGTCCTACTTTTGCAACTGGAACTTTTACAGGAGGAATTATATTCCCAGCAATCGGATCAATAGGAACACTAGTTGTCGCCTGCTCAAGTGAGCATAGTGGAACATATACTCAGTATCTACCTAATACAACTGTTTCTGGTTCCAGTTTACATTATAGTGGAGAAACAGTTGCAGCAGGGAATTCCCTTAGCACAAGATCAAATACTGATATGTTAGTTTATAATTCTAATTGGGCTTCTTTTGGATTTACTGGGACATGGAGATTGTTATCTAGAGTTTATAAGGGCAGTACTGTAGGGAATTATCCAGTTGGATTATGGCAAAGGATATCATAATGAAAGTATTCGTGTTGATATTATTAGTTTTAATAATATCATGTAACCAACCAGGGTTTACACTGGATTTTGAACTTCCTGTAAGTTCTTTAAAATTAAATAATACATTTACAGGGATTAGTTTAATTGAAAATGATCGGGATATTATTGTAACTAATATAAGTAATCAATTGGTAATTGAAATAACATACAATATGAATGGCGATATTAAAACAATTTATAGTGTTATAGTTCCTAATGGAAGTATAAAAATGGGCAGATTTGATCAAGCTATGGTTATTTGTACTATAAATAATGTGGTATTTTATTAAGAGGTAAAATGACTTTTAACAATATTAAGGACAAAGGATGTTTATAACAGCAGAATTAACAGATGCAAGCTATGAAGAGTTTTATATAAGGATAAACAATTAGATGTTTGTAACAGCAGAATTAACAAGGTTATCAAATAACTATTAAGGATTGATTATGAGGGATATACAGAAAGAACGCAGATACGGGGATGCCAGAATGGATAAACTTGAAACAACTATTAGGCATATATGTAATGATGTTACAGATATTAAAACAAAAATTTATAACGGGTTTGAAAAAAGTATAAAAAATACAGAAGCCCGGGTGACAAGGTTCGAAAATCGCTATGAAATAGGGTATAACGATTTAGTAAGGAAAGTTGATAAGATTTTATTTCTATGGATTTCGGGATCAATATCGGTAGTGGTTACTATTATTGCAGCGATTATTCTGTTATTTGTTAAGGGTGCGTTATGAATACATACACATGTCGGTTTGCTCATTTATCTGAATTACCTATTGCCAAGAAAGGTGATGTAATTTTCAGAGGTGATAAAGTCGGTACCATGGGTAGTACCGGAGACTCAAAATTTAATCATTTACATATTGATGTTGTCGAAAGTTTAGTCAATAGAATTATCAGGCTTGAAGAAATAGGATATGAAAAAGAGCAATCTTATAAACCTAATATTGAACAGCTTAATTATTTTATTGACGATGAATTATTTGGTATTAAGCCTATTATAACAACATATTTTTACGATCCACAATATAAAAAAGACCGGGGAAAAAATCACGGAGCATACGATTTGGTACCCGAAGATAGACATAGAACCGAGGATCATTTTAGTATTTATTGGAATAGATCAAAAACAGGGGTTATACTAAAAACCGGATTTGATAAGATCGGATATGGTAACTATATATTGATAGGCTATGAAGCGTAAAAATGCTTTTTATATACCGTATAAAGATTATGTGGTATAATGTTTTATTAAGATATAGATTAAACAAAAAATCTTATCTGGACGAAGTTGAAGATTACAATGATTTTACAGGGGTAAAGTAATGACAGATTATAAAGATATGAGTTTAAAAGATGCTGTGAAATATGTACCTGCCAGGGTTGTAAATGCTATCAACAAATTATTAGGGATGAAAGGAATTGTACTTGCAGGGACTATTTATCTATTCAAAAAGGATATTATACCACCGGATGCAATCGGGTATACATGGATATTTATAGTTCTAATTATTGTATTTGGCGAAAAGAGTTTAACTTTCATTAAAGAATTGAAGAAATAATGTATGATAAAAAAACCATTGCTATTATTATTCTTATTCTCATTATCATCGGTCTTGTTTGGACTTTCTTTCCAGGAAAATCTCAAGTTGACACTGTTATTGAATCGCTACGAAAACAATATAGCCAACTTCTCAGATCAACAGCAGTTATTGAATCAGAAAATAGTAGAATTAGAATTGAATCAGCAGAGCTCAGAGCAAACAATATTCAATCAGAAGAAAATAATAGAAAACTCGAATCAGAGAATATTGATTATAAACGAATCATTGACAGCCTCAGAATTGGAAGTCAAGAATCAGAAAACTATCTCTCAGAATATGGGAGAATCAATAGTGACTTTGCAGAGTTTATCAGATCGGCAGAAATTACAGATTAAAATAATGAAATATGGTATAATAATAATTAGCACAATCGCAGCAGGTGAATTGATATATATAGGGGTTACATATGGCAACTGATAATAGAGTATTTTTAGAATTATTACAGACTCATGCAAGTTTAGTTAGTTCTAATCGTGTATTCGAATTAGGACAAAAAGTATATGCTACAGGGATAACCGACGCTCTGAGCGATCCAATAAAAATTGGTGATAATGCTACGTCTTATAATTCTCTCAAGTGGCAGGATTTCAAACTTTTGAAAACCATTGATTTGACAGCTGCTAACGTAACCTATACTTTACCGGAAATAGTAGGAGGCTTTCAGGAAGTCTCTATTTATTGGACAAATGGTGGAACTTATAAAATGACACTTGCAGTCACGGCAGCTGAAACAGTAGGTGGATTATCAGCTGGAACATGGCTTGGTGAAGGTACAGGGCATATAAAAGTAATATCAGATGGAACTAATTGGCAGGTGTCTGAGTATGATGATGGTAACGATGGAACAGATGTAATGGGCTTAAACGGTAGAAACCTGGAAACCGTTCTTCTCGCCACCAGCGCAGCCGATGCCTTTACTAAACTACGAGCTATATCATCTACAGGTAATTTCACCGGTTTAAGATTGGGTGACTACATTGATATCCCTGCTTTAAGCTCTGGTGCTATTAGTCTCACATGGAAC
>JAQICU010000337.1 GCA_027858325.1 Candidatus Cloacimonadota bacterium | reverse complement strand
TTCACCTTAATCCCAACACCTTATACTTTATACCTTGCACCTGCTAATAAACAAACACAACTCCGCTGGTAGGGAAGACCCATTCGTCTTTATCAGTAAAAATTGAAATTTTATTATTACTTTTGAGTATTTTCGGGAATTTACTTTTACCCGAGAAGATCGGAACAGCTTCCACGTTTTTAAGATCGCTTTCAAAGGATATATTTACACCTTGAGTCATTTCAATAATGAAGACTGATAGTTGATGAGAACTTTTGGGATAATATGTTTTGGTTGAAATGCTAAAATCAACTTCCTTTCCAACCAGTTCATTCAGATCGTGATGATAACATTTAATCTCGATACAACCGTCAGCTATTTTCATTTCATTATATAAAGTAATATCATTAATTTTAACAGAAGTTACAGTAAAGAACATCTCTTCCAGATCAATACTGTTATCCAGCAGCCAGCGATATTCTACATCATTACGCAGGAAGTATTTTTCCAGGTCTTTTTCCGTTTTAGCACAAGCAACACTAAAGTAGTCATTTTGAAGTTTCTTAGTAAAAGATAGATTTGTAGAAGTTAAGAAATATTTGGGGAATTCGGTAGAATTCTCGAATTTGATAGAGTGCCTGAAATTCCGCCTGTATTGGATATCTTTATCCTTTTCGGCAAATAACCTTTTCAAGATGTCTTCGTGCACCAGATTGGCTATTTCCTTGCTTTGCAGCCTTTGCTCGATAGCAGTCTCAATGATATCCCCTAACTTATTATCAGAAAAATCCTTTGGCATAAATTCTCTGCGCAGAAGTGGGGAAGAATCAATTATCTTTCCATTCTCTTTATAATATCTTTTTGCTCTTCTTCCTATTTGGGAAAGCAATTCATAACTTAATCCATCATAAAGCGAGGTCAGACTTTCCACTGAGATATTCTTGTTTGCATCACCCAGTAAAATTACTTCATCTCCCACTTTCGGTTTTTTTAATTTGGAAATATCTACAGCAGTCATATCCATACTCACTTTTCCTACGATATTGCAGATTTGATTGTTTATCGCAACTTTTCCTTTATTGGAAAGTAGGAAATCATAACCATCTGCATAACCGAAAGGCAAGATGGCATATTTCATTTCTTGCGTTGCCAAAAAGGTTCTGTTATAGCCTATCGAATCACCTTTCTTTGCACTTTTGATTTGTGTAATGCGAGATTTGAAAGTCATCACAGGTTTCAAATTAACTTTGCTTTTTAGCTGAGAATTGGAGTAAACACCATAAGAAAGCAAGCCCAATCGCACTAGATTTGCATATTTATTTGGAAAAGTGATGACACCGCTACTATTGGAAATGTGAATGTATTTTGGTTTTATATTAAATGTTGTAATTAACTTTTTAAATCTATCTGATTGTAATTTTGTGAATTTAGGATCTTCCTCCGCAGAAGAGAAATGAGAGAAAATCCCGTCGATCTCAAGATTTTTTAGATTTTTTATCTTATTGATGTTTTCTAATGCACTCTTATAATGAAATCCACTTCTGCCCATTCCGGTATCAATGTTGATATGAATTTTGCACTTTCCCTGTTTATTCAATTTCACCGCGAAATCGAGAGTTGAGATCGTTGGGATAAGATTGTTTTCTAATATTTGTTCAATTTCATTTTCCATTGATGGAGAAAGAATGATGATTGGAACCTTTATTCCCTGGTATCTTAACAGGAGTCCTTCCTGCAGATTTGCAACTCCAAGTGAAACAGCTTCGCATTCTATAGCCTTTTTTGCAATCTGAAAGGCTCCATGGCCATAAGCGTCAGCTTTAACGATCTGCATGAAATTTGCTTGCGGATGAAAGAATTTCTTCAATTCATCAAGGTTATCTTTAAAATTTGTAAGATTAATTTCTGTCCAACTTCTATCGTTTTTCATAATATTCCTTTTCGCCACAGACTTGCACTGACAAAGAACTGACTTTGTCTTTATACTGTGTGCTTAAAATATCCTTCTTTTAAACTCTAATTCACTTCCAAAGTTAACAAGTAAACCC
>JAQICU010000330.1 GCA_027858325.1 Candidatus Cloacimonadota bacterium | reverse complement strand
ATCTTAATTTACTATATTGTAAAACAAAAGTGACAGATTATTCTATTCCACTTTTTGTAGAATCAGAAATTTAGGAAGGAAATATGAACAAATTAATATTTTTCTTTTTTTTGTTGTTAGTAATATCTTCTTGTGCAGACAACTTCCCTGCATTCGATGCAGATAGTGCATTTGCACATCTGGAAAAGCAGTGTGAACTCGGTGCAAGGAATCCCGGTTCGGCTGGTATTGAACTTTGTAGAGATTACATAGTTAACGAACTAACAAAATGTAATGCAGAAATTGAATTGCAGAAATTCACAGTAGTTCTTAATGAAGAGGAAATTGATGGTGTTAACATACTGGCAAGTTTCTATCCTCAAATGAGTCGTCGTATTCTTCTGGCTGCTCATTATGATACCCGACCCTGGGCGGATAAAGAAGAAGACACTACCCTTCATAATACTCCTATTCTCGGAGCTAATGATGCTGCCAGCGGCGTTGCTGTTTTACTTGAACTGGCAGAAATTATTTCTACACAACAGCCTCAGCAATTCGGAATAGATATGGTCTTTTTTGATCTGGAAGATATGGGAGAATACGGAGATAATGAGACATGGTGTCTGGGTTCTTCCTACTTTGCAGATAATTATACAAAACCAAAACCGGAAAAAGCAATCGTGATCGATATGATCGGTGATGCTGATCTTTCTATAAATATGGAACATTTTTCATATCATAATTCTCCCAATCTGGTTAAGGAAGTATGGGATATTGCTGATCAGCTTGGAGTTAATGAATTCAAACCTATAATCACAAACCGAATCTACGATGATCATTATCCACTTATTGCGGCAGGTATTAATGCAATAGATATTATCGACTTTGAATATCCATTCTGGCATACATTGGGAGATACACCGGATAAATGCTCCCCACAATCACTTGGGATTGTAGGGCAAACTATGGTTAATTTAATATATCAGGAAAAATGAAAAAACTGAATAATATTCTCACGCCCAATGAACAGAAACTTCTGCTGTTCTTAGTTTTCTTCGCTTTTCTTGGTTTAGTAATGAAGTATACAGTTCTAACTGCTGAGGAAGATGCAAATTCAAGTGACAGCCTGAATTTCCAGCAAGATCATCAACTGAAATACGATCTGCAAAATATAACCAAAGAAGAGCTAATCACAATACCTGGAATTGGAGATAAAAAAGCAGAAGTCATTCTGCAATACAAAGAAGATAATGGCTTTCAAGCTAAAATCGAATTAATGAATGTTAAAGGTATTGGTGAAAAAACATACGAGAAGATCGAGAAGTACTTTATTGATCTGGCTTTTGAAGATTCTACAACTACAATTATCCAGGAAAGACAACAAGTCAATTCCACTCCAAATAGAATAAATATTAATACCGCAGATAAAAACGAATTGACAAAAATCAAGGGTATTGGTCCTTCAAAAGCAGATAAAATTATTGCTCTAAGAGAGAAGATTGGTAGATTTAAAAAGAAAGAAGAACTCCTCCAGGTCAAAGGGATCGGCAAGAAGACGTTGGAGAAAATGAGCGAGCAAATAACACTGGGAGAATGATTATGGCAGATAAACCGACACCTACAATTACTTTAGCAGAATTATATGAAAATCAGAATCAGTATATTGATGCTTTGGTAATTTATAAAAACCTACACAGAGATGATCCTACGGAAGAATTGCAAAGTAAAATTGATGAATTAAAAGATAAAATATTCAAAGAAAATACTCTGGAATACTCTACGATCATCGACAAGATATTTACAGATGAAGAAAAAAGAATTTTCCATATTCTACCACACGATCAATATAAAGCTTACAAGGAATCACAAGCTGATCTGAAAAATGAAGAAACATATCCTGAGGAGTTGATCGAAGTAAAGAAAGAAGAAGCTGTACCTGTTGATATAGAAGAACCTGAAATTGAAAAAGAAAAAACTCCTGATATTGGTGATACAACTGATTTAGAAGTAAAAAGAGAAGCAGAAGATTCAATTGAGATTGAGGACGCTTTGAATAGTGATGATATTAATGATGAGTTGATTGAAAAAGATACGAAAGAACTCATTCCAGAAGCTATTGAAGAACTCGAAATTGAAAAAGAAGAAACCCCAGATATTATTGACACATCTGAATCTGAAGAGAAAACAGTAAAAGAAAAAACAATTGAAATTGAAGAGACGTTAGATAGTGATGATAAAATGGAAGATGATATCTCACTGGAAATCGATGAGGAGAATTCTGATGATCTGGATAAATCGGAAATTAAAGCTGAACCGAATATCCAACCTGAGGATATCGATTCAATCGAAGATCTGGTAGAAGAGGAAAAAGAAGTTGAACAAAATGAAATTATTGATAGTAAAAAAACAGATCCGTCAGATGAGAATAAAGATGAGCTTGAAACCATTTTGACACCCACGGATGAGAACCAGATACTAGATCTATTAACAACTCTTTCAACCCTGAAACCAGATATTGTGGAAAGAGTTCTTAAGGAAAATGTCGGAGCAGATATATCTCTTTCAGAAATAAAATTATCCGATTTGAATTTCGTAGTTGAATTACTAAAAGTTTCAGATAATGTCGAAAAAGATTAAAGAAACTAATAAATTGTGCATTAAATGCACACATAAATGTAAGCAATCAGTTGAAACACATTTGCTGGGTTGCCCTCGTTTTGAGATGAAACCTCAACAGTTGGAAATTAAGTTTTTCTTCTCTGGTAAGACAAGCAAATGAGAATTATTACAGGAAAGTTCAAGAAAGCAAATCTGTTTGCTGTTCCAGGAAAAACCGCACGTCCAACCACAGATTACATCAAAGAAGTTATCTTCTCTGTTATCTCATCTTGTTCCGGTAAGAACATTCTTGATCTTTATGCAGGAAGCGGGTCACTCGGTTTTGAAGCTCTAAGTAGAAATGCTGTTTTTGTGGACTTTGTCGATTTTTCTGATAAATCAATTAAAACAATGAAGCGCAATATTGAGAAACTGAAATGCACTTCCGAATGCAAGATCCACAGGAAAAAAGTAAGTGCTTTTATCAATAGTTGTGAGAAGAAATTCGACGTGATCTTTATGGATCCTCCCTACAATAAAGATCTTGTAAATCCTACTATAGAAAAAATTATTATTAACGAACTGCTAACTGAGAATGGCTGCATTGTGATAGAACATTCTCCGCGAGAAGAATTACAAGAAGAGTGGAAAGATGTAACAGTTTATAACAAAAATTATGGAAGCAGTGTTGTAACTGTTTTAGCAAAGAATAAACCTGCAGATGATTGAATTGAACGGAGTTAGAATGAAAATTTATAATACACTATCTAATAAAAAAGAGGAATTTGTTCCGGTAGATGCGGGAAAAGTTAAAATGTATGTCTGTGGACCTACAGTATATAACTATTTCCATATCGGAAACGCCAGACCACTAATCTTCTTCGATGTAGTAAAAAACTTCTTTAAGTATATTGGAAATGAAGTGACTCTTGTACGAAATGTTACCGATATTGACGACAAACTTATCAATCGCTCTCTAGAAGAAAATATCCCAGTATCTGTTGTAGCTGAAAAATATACCAAAGCTTTTTTTGATGATTGCAAGGCATTGGAGATAACACCGGCTGATCATCATCCCAAAGCTACAGAACATATCAATGATATGATCAATCTAATAAGAGAACTTGAAGAAAATAAATTTGCCTACGAAGTAAATGGTGATGTCTATTTTTCTGTTTCAAATTCTAAGGGTTATGGTAAACTTTCCGGGAAAAAATTGGAAGACCTGCAAGCTGGCGCACGTGTAGAAGCTAATAAACAAAAAAAACATCCTGCTGATTTCACGCTTTGGAAAAAAGCAAAACCAGGTGAACCAAAATGGAAAAGCCCATGGGGTGAAGGACGTCCCGGCTGGCATACTGAATGTGTGGTAATGTCACGCAAATTACTTGGTGGAACTTTCGATATTCATGGGGGTGGGATCGATCTTGTTTTTCCTCATCATGAAAATGAGATAGCGCAAGCTGAAGCTTCTAATAACAAGAAACTGGCAAATTATTGGATGCATAACGGATATCTTAATATCGAAGGTGAAAAAATGTCTAAAAGTTTAGATAATTTTTTTACAGCACGTGATATCCTCAAAAAGTACGATGCTGAAGCAATTCGGTTTTTCTTTCTTTCCAAACATTATAGAAGCCCAATAGATTTTAACGAAAAGATCATTATTGAATCCAATCAGGCTGTTAAGAATTTGTATAATACTATTAAAAGTGCTGATTATATAACCTTAAAAAATGATGAGATAGAATATTCCGCAGTTCATCTGCAACACAAGAATAATTTTATTTCCGCAATGAATGATGACTTTAATACAGCCAAAGCAATATCTGTATTATTCGATATTTCAAAAGCTTATAATAAGACCAAAGATACAAATTTTATTTATCTTCTGGTTGAACTGGGAAATGTACTGGGATTCTTCTCCAATTTGGAAGAAAAACTTAGTAATAATTTAAGTGATGTTTCAGGTGAATTAGTTGAGCTTTTAATAAGTTATCGGA
>JAQICU010000274.1 GCA_027858325.1 Candidatus Cloacimonadota bacterium | reverse complement strand
TTCTGAAAAAGGGTAGTGTTTATTCAAAAAGTACTGATGTAAAAGTTCGAAAGAAGAATTCAGAATTTACTTTCAAGCGGAAATTGAACAGCTTCTTACCTACATTCACGGATATATTTTATGGAAAATTGCAGAATTTACATGTGATTTCCAATGGAAAATATGTTCTTTATTTCAAGCATAAAGATCTGATAAACCGTGCTCTTTTCATGGATTATACAAGCAAAGCCAAAATCTCGTTTCAATATCCAAAATTAGGGAAACCATATAGTAATGAATTCAATAAACGCTTATACGACAAAGTGGAATATTCTGCTGAAGGTTGTATCTCACGTTTTACTGTTCATTATTCTTCGAAGGAGATCAAAGGCTTAAAGTTCAAAAATATTTTTGAATTGAGTGCAAATGGAATCTTGAAAAATTGGCTCGATTTTGAATATAATGGAAAAATGAAAAGCGATAAGTTGATTCAAATGAAATATGGTTTTGGAATGCAATTAGCCCATTCGATGATGCATTATCAGGGAAATTTGGTAGAGACAAAAACCGATGTGAAAAACGGAGCCTATAATTGGGATGGTGATAAATTAACAGAACCTTGGCTTTTTTCAAAACAAAATGACGCAACAATAGGAATAGTGTGGAATCAAGAGAATCAGCTTCAATTTGGAGATTGGGAGAAATTCTTTGACTTCAAGCTGGGAAAAATGAATTCTGGAGAAAAGAATACTACAAAGCCAATGATTTATTCCATCAATACTTTTCAAAATTATTCGGAATTACGAAATTTTGCAATGAAACAAAATAGGGAGAAAGAGAAGAGTGTTGAGAGTTTACACTTTGAGATAAATAATGGAAATCCATTTATAAAAGGAGATATTTCATTTTCTGTCTGCGAATATAAAAGTGAAAAGGTAAAAGGAAATATCACAATAAAATCACAGAAAAGTTCTTTCAAAACCTTTTCCAAAAAATTTATAGAGAATAAAAAATTAATATTCGATACGCATCTTTCAAAAGAAAATAGAATCGATATTGCCGAGATGAAAGCAGAATTGGAAAGCCTAAAATTCAGCCGAAAGAAGGTTTTCTTCCCAATTGGAAAAGGTAAGGTAAAATATACTCAAAACGATGATAGTCATAAAGTTTGTAATGGGATCATCTCGCTAAAAGCTTCCGATACATTTGCCCCTGTTGTCTATTCGATGAAATATAAAGGGAATGAATGGCTAGATTCTCCCTACCCTTCTGTATCATCAAAATCTTGGTGGAATCCGTGGATCGGTGGAATATATTTATCTCCTCCGAGAGTGAAAGAGAAATCGCTCCTGCAAGAAAAATATGCGATAAATTTTGTAAGTAAAAAAGATAAATTGGGGAATGAATGGTCAGGTTTGTGTATCGAATATTCGATCACAAAAAATGAGAATCTAAAAGGTCTAAAGGTAAAACAATATTTTATGCTGCTGCCAGATACTCCTGTTACATACTGCGTTACAGAGATCAATCAAAACACAGGAAGATATATATCAAACCAATATTTGCATACAGCGTGTTTTGTTAAGCCGGATGAAACAAAGACTGATTCATCATTACTGCTAAAAGCTGATAACTGTGAAGATATCGAAATCGTTGCAGGAATGGAAATGCAAAATCGTCAGACCAAAAAAAGTGCGGTTTTCAAAAGTGCTAATAGAAATGAGATATTGCAGATCAAATCTGTTTCTGATTTTCGAAATATTTATGTAATGATGGATCCAAATGTAATCTCTGCTTGGCCTGGAGATTTTCTAAAAGCCAAAAACGGTGAAACTGTTTTTCTAAATCCACATTTTTATATCGTCAACGATGAGATCATTGAGGATAGTGTGTTAGCGGATTTATGGAATGTAAAGTTTGAGTAGATAAACCGTGAAAACGGTTACCCGCAGAAGAATTCTTTCTCATCGACCTTTTCAAAGGTAGGTATTTGGGTGATGCAAAGAACCATTGAAAAGGTTCAGTAGGAAGAGAAGGCTTTTTAACCTTATCAATGTGAATAGGATGGAGAAAATATGATTTTCCAAACAGAAAGATTAATTATAAGAAAAGTAGTAACATCCAATGTAAAAATGTATTTATCTTAATGAATAATTGGAGTTTAATATGAAAATTGAGAAGATTACTGAAAGAGCTGAAAAAAGCCGGATTTGTAAAGAGATAATAGAATCTCTTCCTAACTGGTTTGGAATTGAATCTTCCAATCAGAAGTATATTAAAAGATCAGCGGATACCGATTTTTATGCAGCGTATAAATTTAGTAAAGAAGTGGGATTCTTCTCGATCATCTCTCACTTTACCCAAACCAGCGAAATCTATGTTTGTGGTGTTTTACCAGATTTTCACCGTCAGGGAATAGGAAGAAAACTTTTACAAGTTGTAGAAGAGAATCTGAGGAAGAAAAATAAAAAATTCCTGACAGTGAAAACACTCAGCTCAGCTCATCCGGATAAAGGTTATGCAAAAACCAGAGAATTCTATAATTTTAATGAAGATGATGTAGTTATATCTTATATTGGTAAATTTAATGAATTGAAAAGCCCGCATCTTATA
>JAQICU010000267.1 GCA_027858325.1 Candidatus Cloacimonadota bacterium | reverse complement strand
CGATCACCTTATCTTTGCAGGAATCGTCAATTTTAGATGGTTCAATAATTTCTTCGGGTGTAGAAGCCAGCATCTTGATCTCGCCTGAGCGTTCACCGCTGAGTCCGAAGATTCCCTGGATATAGGCAGATTTGTTTTCAATGATCACACCTTCTTCCGGTATCACATCCACAACGATACCATCAATAAAAGCTTTAACCTGGATGGGAATTCTCGGTTCACGCAGCAGCATCTGTCCGGTTATTTTGGAAATGCTCTCAATTTCACCGTCTATAGGAGCTTTTACCGAAGATTTAAAAAAGCCTAAGAATCCTTTTGTTTCTGCAATCAGCTCTCCTTTCTTAATATAATCACCCGGTTTAAGCTTGAGGTATTGCCCCAAAGCTTCAGCAGGCACACCTAACTTGTTGCTGAGCTTGAAAGGAACTACTTTACCGGGAAGAAGTGTTTCTGCAACTACATCTTCCGCTTTAACTTTATCACCTTTTTTTACCAGAACTTTTCCTTTAAGAGGAAGAATTCTTTCTTTCTTAAGAACTATACTTTTTGTTACTGTTAATCCTGGGGAATATGCTTGAGCCATTCTAACCTCCTATTGTTTTGTTTCCGGATAAACATCGAATTCTTTCATCCACTTTTTAAGAAGCGGCACACGTTCGGAAGCTTCAACCGGCAATAAGAACGGTTGTCTTCCACGAGTATCCAATACTATTCCAACAACACCACCATGCAGGTCACAGGTCATTTCCTGATTTTTACCTGCACCAATATCTAATCCTTTACCTGGTTTTAATGCTGCTTTTGCCGTCTCACCAACACCGCAAGGCAGAAGCCTGATTTCACCGAAGGGGATATTTTCTTCAAATACTTCCCCATCTGGGAGTTCAATTTTTGCAATGAGAGCAGTCTTGCCTGGTTTCATTGTACCTACCGGAGCTACACAGCTTCCCAGATAAATAAGACAGTCTTTTTCAAATACCTCTGTCGCTGCTTTTTCGCTGATCTCTGCCAAAACGCCAAGTTGAGGCATCATAAAGATACTATCAACTGCCAGCCTGGTAATTCCTTCAGGCAGGAAGGCATCTATCAGCATCATGACGGATTGGTTTCTGCGGGGAGCGTGTGACATTACGCCGCCGGAGCCAACCAGAAGATCCAGGCTCATCAGATCCACAATACTCGCCCCGGATGCGGTCTGAGCAAAAGCATCCGCGATCTCACGTTTCTTCTGTCCGCCCTTTAAGCCTACGGCGAATTCTTTATGCTGGATAAAAGCGTATCTCAGAGCTTCTTTAGCAATTGCTTGCTCCAGTATAAGTTCTTCCAGTTTTTGAGGAATTGTGGTTGGACGGATCATTTTATTCTTGATCATATTTAGAAGTTCAGATTCATCAATATCAAACGGAACCCAGCGCAGGATATTTTTTAAGCCGGCAGTTGCCAGCACATTGGAAATACTGTAACTCATTCCCAGGTTTGCGCTCACAGTTCTATTAAATACTTTATCTTCTGTGAATACAGAGAAGACATCGGTAGTTGCACCCCCAATATCAACTCCCAGAACTTCGATATCATTAATTTTTGCAATTGTCTGCATAATATTTCCTACCGCAGCAGGTGTAGGCATAATTGGAATATTAACAAGTTTGCCGTCGATCGGACCTTTCGTCCAGGTCATAAGTTTATTGTATCCCGGAGCCTGAGCCATTACGTGTTCCATGAAGAGATCATGGATCTTATCTCTGGCAGGACCCAGGTTTTCTCGTTCCAGAGTAGGCCGCAGATTTTCGGTAATGATGAGGTCTGTTTTGTCTCCAAGTGTTTCTCGGATAATATCTTGAGCTTTTGTATTTCCAGCGTAGATTACCGGAAGTTTATAACTGGAACCAAGACGAGGTTTAGGATCGGCAGCACCCACAAGTTCCGCCAGTTCCGCTACGTGTTTTGTAGTTCCGCCATCCACACCGCCTGCCATGAGTATCATGTCTGGACGTAGTTGACGAATCCTTTCGATCTTTTCATAGTTAGCCCGTTTATCGTTGCTGGCTATCAGGTCCATCACGATAGCTCCGGCACCCAAAGCTGCACGTTCTGCACTCTCTCCGGTCATCCTGGCAACAACACCGGTAACCATCATTTGCAGCCCGCCACCGGCACTACTGGTAGATACATAAGCATCAACGCCTTCACCTTCTTTTTCGGAGAGCCAGATAGCCTCATCTTTAATAAACTTGATGCTGTCATCGTTATATTTCAACCGTGCAAGCTCTTCTAATTCCGTAACTGCATTAACAACACCTCTTGTTACATCGTTTAATGGTTTTTCCACAGTTGTGGGAGCTTCACCACGAACTGTTTGCCGGTATTCACCATCGACATACTCAATCAGGATCGATTTTGTTGTAGTGCTTCCACAGTCGGTAGCAATGATCCTCTTAAGCTTTTGAGTATTGCCCATATTTTCCTCCATTTTACTTCTTAGTATTCTTTTCTGTTTTCTTAATTTTAAAGAACTGTTTTATTTTATTTTTGCTTCTTTTACTTTTAAGTTGTCTCTCTTTCCGTTCGTCACGATACATTTCAACATCAATTTCGTCAATACGTTTAATCAGAAGTCTAACATATTCCTCGTTTTCCAAAAGTGCAGCAAATTCCTGATACTCTTTTGCATTGAAAATGATCTCAGCAAAGGGAGCTAAAAAATGCATAAGCTGACTACCTATCCTGGCAAGTGGACGCAAAGATTCAATGGTCATTATTGCAGGTGCAGCCATTTTTCTTTGGGCAATGAAATTCGATATTTTGTCTATGAGTTCAATTGCTCTTTCTTCACTAATTTCCAGAATCATTTAATTTCCTAAAAATATTTAATTTATAATTTTGGCAACAAATCTTTTATCGCTATCTGTTGTCAAGACATAGATTATGCTAAGATTATTTAATATAAGAAGGTTAGTAGCATTAACGAAATTTGGATATCTATACAGAATAAAGCGAAATTAGTTCTTTTTCAATAACTAGAGGGACTAAAGCAGAAATGTCCTTATCTTCTATTATCATTTTTCTTACCATTGTAGAAGATATATCAACCGGTTCCATCTTAATGAAATGAAATTTAGAAGTGTATTTAAGTTTATTCCATGCGGTTTTATCAGTATCGGGGCGGTGAGCGATAATGAATTCAATGTTATCTAAAAGCCATTTATAATCGTACCATTTACTCAGTTCAGGAATAATATCGCTGCCGGCAATAAAATAGAATTTATCATGAGGGAAAACATTTTGCAAGCGCATCAAAAGAAACTTTGTATAGCTTGGTTCGGCAGTTTCCATGTCCAGTCGTGAAATATCAAAATCCGGGTTGGAAGCTATCGCTTTTCTGGTCAGTTCGTATCTAATTTCAACAGGTGGGATACTGTGGTCTTTTTTTAGTGGGTGGTTTCCCGAAGGAAGGAAGAGTATTTTATCCAGATGGAAAGAATCAAGAGCGGTCTGTGCCAATTCGATGTGTCCATTATGCACCGGATTGAACGAGCCGCCCAATAATCCAATTTTCATTATTCTATCTTTTCTAATTCAGATGTAATTTTTTCCGCTTCTTCTGTTTGAGGATAACGACTGATGAGTTTCTGCCCGGTAAGTTTTGCATTTAAGTGATCTTCTCTTTCAAGATATATCTTAGTTGCATAATAAAGAGACATCCGATCAGGTTCATTGTTGTTTCCCAGTTCGATGATCTCATCAAAATACATCAGTGCAGCACTGTAATCGTATAATTTATAATACGCATAACCATTATAATATTTTTTCATCAGCAGTTTGTATCTGCATTGCTGAATATAATCTATCGCATCTTTTTTTAGACTGTCAAAGGGGAATTTTTCTATGAATGTCTCGAAAGCAGAGATAGCTCTGTATGTTTCCTCTTGCGTGTAATGAGGAGATAGTGTTTCGTTGAAATAACAGATACCAAGTTGGAAATATGCTCTTCCAATATCTTTAAAATCGGCAAAAAGTCGTATTAGTTCTTCATATTCGAATCTTGCCTCAGTAAACTTATTCTGGTTATAATAACAATCTGCCAACTTCATTTGAGCTGTTGGTGTATAAATTGAGTTACGTTCAAAAACTACCTCAGAAAAGTATGGGATCGCTTTATTATATTTTTCTTTTTCGAAAAGATCATTAGCTATATCCATCTTCTTTTCAACAGATATCATTTTTGATGTTTTATTACTGCTGCATCCAAGCAGAGTCAACATAACAATTATCAGAATTAATGTTTTTTTCACTATTTACTCCGGTTTATGCATTCTCGAAAAATGCTTTATATGCTTTGTAAGATGAGTAGATATCAGCTTTACTTGTAAGTTCATAAAGTGAGTGCATTCCCAAAACTCCGGGTCCGCAATCTATAACTTCAGCGCCATGTTCAGCCATGAATTTAGCTATCGTTCCGCCGCCACCTTCATCTACTTTGCCAAGTGCACCGGTTTGCCAGCACACATTTTCTTTATTATAAATTTCTATTATTTTAGAATTAAATTCTGCGTTTGCATCGTTCGATCCGCCCTTTCCGCCGCTTCCGGTAAACTTGGTTACGCTTACTCCAAACCCTATATGTACAGCATTCTCTTTTTCATGGACACTGGTGAAATTAGGGTTGATGCCTGCGTTTACATCGGCAGATAAAACCTGACTGTTTATAAGTGCTTTTCTGAGCGTTGAACTATCGTTAGCTTCGCCATTAAATTTAAGAAGATCAGCAATAAAATCGATAATGAAAATTGATTTTGCACCGGTATTTCCATCACTGCCGATCTCCTCTTTATCAGCGAGATATACAATCGCAGTTTTATCTAATTTCTCATTTGTATCAAATAAAGCGCTGGCAGAAGTGTAGGCACAGATCCTGTCATCCTGCCCATATCCAAGCACTAAACTTCGGTCGAGACCTGCATCACGAGCTTTCCCGGCAGGAACTATCTCGATCTCTGCACTTAAGAAATCTTCTTCGGTTATCCCATACTTCTCATTTAGCAGAACTAATGCGTTCAATTTAACAGCTTCCTTTACATCTTTATCTTTTGGATATGGAATTGAGTTAAAAATCATATTCATCTTCTCCGCATTGACTGCTTCTCCGATTTTTTTTGTGTACTGGACTTTTCTCGCTAAATGCGGAAGAAGATCCGGCATAACAAAAACGGGATCCTTCTCATCTTCACCGATACATATTTTCACAGTTTCACCATTATTTTTGATGATGGTTCCGTGTAAGGCAAGCGGAGTAGACATCCACTGATATTTTTTTATTCCGCCATAATAATGAGTTCTCATCATTCCGAGGTTTGTTGTTCCATCTTCATGAAGCGGATTTTGTTTAAGGTCAACACGTGGTGCATCGATATGCGATACAATAAGGTTCACACCATCTGAGATCGGTTTCTTCCCTATAATCGCAATACCGGCATTTTTATTTCGGGAAACACGGAATACCTTTTTTGTTTTTTTTGCATTCTCAATTTCTTTGTAGCCTTGTTTTTCTAATTCTTTCACATAAAATTCGATAGATTCACGTTCAGTTTTGCAAGCATCAAGGAAGCTTTTATAACCTTCGGAAAAAGTTAGGGCTGCTTTCTGTTCTTTTGCCGAGGCTTCCTTCCAAAAATTCTTTCTTTCATAAGTTAGTTTTTTTTTTAATTCGTCAGTCTTTTTCATTCTTTCCTCTTTATCCTATTTTATTTCTAATATTTCAAATTCTCGTTTGCCGATTGGAGCGATAACGGTGAAATGATCACCCACTTTTTTCCCGATCATTGGCTTCCCGACGGGAGATAAGATGGAAACTCTTTCATGTTCATCTTCTGTATCAAATATTTCATCAGCCCCGACTAGCCGCACTTTTCTTAAAATCTCATTTTTAAGTTCTTTCACTAAAACTCTGGCACCGAATCTTACAGCGTCTTTTGGGATATTTGTATCATCAATAACCTGTAAATGATCGATCCTTTTTTTTAAGTTGTTGAATTCATTCTCCAGATGTCTCTGTCTTTCTCTTGCTGCATGATATTCTGCATTTTCGCTCAGATCGCCCATGTCACGGGCAGTCACGACCTGTTTTATCACAGTTGATCTTATTTTAATGAGTTCTTGCATGCGCTTCCTAAGTTGCTGCATTCCTTCTTTAGTTATGTAGTTTGCCATTATTTCTTTCTCTTTCTGGTTTTTAGTAATTTTTGCCCATGTAGCCCGATCTTTTTAACTTTAATGTTTCCGCTATGTGACCAAGTATCACAGATTTCCTGAATGTTATCATCATAACAGCAAATAGCTTCGCAAAGAATTTCAGCAAATACAGGGTTCCTGGTCGATTGATAATTTTTATAAACAGAGAGATAGAATTTTTTATCTTTTTTATAGATAGCTTTTAAGAATTTTGAGTTAAGTCTTTTAATGTTTGGTGTTGCATAGAGCCAGGATGTTTCCAGTTTTTTAAAGATCGGTTCAATAAGTTTGCAATTCTGTCCAATAAGTTTAATTAATAACTTTGTTATACTTTCTTCGAGTAACTCGTTATCTTTTTTAATCCAGTTAATTATCAGGTCGACGTGATCTAAGGCATTTTTTTTAAGAAGAGGGTATATAGCTTTATCCATAACCAGATTACATGTTTTTTGGTCACGTGTTTTAAAGAAAAAATCTTCTATATAATTCAGGAATAATACTGGTTGTTTTCTTATTGCTCGAGCCATAATATAGGCAAACATCATTCCGCCCTGTTCACCCTTTTTCTTTAAAATGTAATCATAAAAATCAAAGTGTTTATCAGCTTCTTTATAAAGTTTTTTCGCTAATGTTTTTCCCACCAGAGTTATGACTGCATTCGGGATATTGCCATCAATTCTTTGCGGATATGCATTATATACTATATCAATATCAAAATTACCTTTTGGAAGTTTTCGCTCAACAAAATCTTGAGTATCCATTTTTAACCTTTCTTGCCAATCTAATGAAATCATGGTCGT
>JAQICU010000188.1 GCA_027858325.1 Candidatus Cloacimonadota bacterium | reverse complement strand
GTTTATATTAAGCTTGGTGAGCCGTATGAAATTTTAGAATTAACTACCGAACATATTAGCATTCTCAAACCAAAAGATTATAAAATCTGTAAATATCTTATATCAAATTATCAAACGTACCTGTTTATAGACCTCCAGCAACATGGAGATTTTAGACTTATTTTTAGTGATGGTGATGAACAGGGCGGTTCTCGAGAATATTGGGAGAATCTACTTGACTCAACTTTTGATGAGGAATCATTACATTATTGGAGGTAAAATGAGTATGATGAAAAAAATACTATTTATAATAATTTTATTGGGAATGTTTATTTGTATTTCAGCTGATCCGGTTCCACTTCCCCAAAAAGAAGGTCATGTCTTTGATGATTTGAAAGATGAATATAAGCTTGTTAGTTATTTTCTTTCGCCAAATCAGAAGAAGTATTATAAGAAACTTGATGAAGAAAACAAATGGAAATACATCTCAGCTTTCTGGAAAGCACAAGATCCGAATCCGGCAACAGAAAGCAATGAGTTCTTATTTGAAATATTAACCAGAATTGAATATTGCAATGATCATTATTCGCATTTTGATAAAGGCTGGGAAACAGATATTGGTAGAATTTATATCAAACACGGTAAACCATTTGAAGTATTGAAATTGAATACTGGCTCAAGTACAAAATTTGCACAGAAAGAGTATCAAATCTGGAAATATCGAATAGCAAGTTTTCAGACCTATCTATTTATTGATCTGCACCAACGTAGAGATTATCGGCTAATTTACAGTGATGGTGATGAAACTGAAGGTTCATGGGCAGATTGGTTAAATTATCTTGGCTCGGATTTTGATGAAGGATTATTACAATAAAAGGAGTTATTAAAGATTAGCTCACAGATAGACACGGATAAACAAGGATTGAGAAAAAAATGTTTAGATTTATAGAATTATGAATTTTAGTTTTTTATCCGTCCAAATCTGTGAAAATCCGTGAGCAAAAAAAAGGGAGAAAAAAATGAGTAAAAATGCAAAGAAAGGTTGTCTTATTGCAATCGGTGTAGTGGTTTTTCTTTTAATAATCACTGTTTCCAACATAATTGGAACTTACAACAATATGATTCGTTTAGATGAAGGTGTTAAGGAAAAATGGAGTCAGGTTGAGAATGTATATCAGCGTAGATATGACCTGATACCGAATCTTGTTAATACTGTAAAAGGTTATGCCGCACACGAAAAAGAAACATTCACAGCAGTTACGGAAGCTCGTGCCAAAGCAGGTGGAACTTTTAATATTTCCGAAAAGGTCCTAAACGATCCGGCCATGTTCCAGAAATTCCAGCAAGCTCAAAGCAGTTTGGGTGGAGCATTGCAAAGATTGATGGTTGTGATGGAAAAATATCCCGATCTTAAGGCAAATCAGAATTTCCTTGCTCTGCAAGATCAACTGGAAGGGACAGAAAACCGTATAGCTGTTGAACGTAAAAGATTCAACGAAGCTGCCAGATTCTACAATACTTACATCAAGATTTTCCCCAAAGTTATTCTTGCAAACATGTTCGGTTTCGATGAAAAACAATATTTCAAATCAACTGAAGGTGCTGAGGAAGCTCCAAAAGTAGAGTTTTAAAAAAGAGAATAAACACAGAGACACAAAGACACAGAGTAATTTATTTGTCTTTTCTCTGTGACTCAGTGACTCTGTGTTAAATAAAGGAGAATTGAAATGTCAGGTTTTAAATTAAGTAAAGATGATATGAAAAAGATAGGCTCTGCAGTAAAAACAGCAGAGAGTAAAACTTCCGGTGAGATCGCCACTGCCATGATTAAAGAGAGTTACAATTATGCGATCTATGAATTGATGTTTGCAGTAATAATAGGATTTGTATATTTTGTAATAATGATGTTCTTTACCGGTAGTATTGAACAATTATTACAGGGAAAATTTTGGGATTATTCAGTTAATTACCTGGTTATGTTCTACGGATTCTCTACTTTCATTGTGCTCACTCTTAGCTATTTTATCGGGAATATTTCCAGCATCGACCGACTGATCGTTCCCAGAAAGATAAGGCAGCAAAAGGTTCAGGAAAGAGCTATCCGTTATTTTATGGAATCAGGGGTTTATAATACTAAAGAGAGAACCGGAATATTGATCTTCATTTCAATTTTGGAGCGAAGAGTTGAACTACTGGCAGACAGTGGAATAAATGAAAATATCCCCAAAGAAAAATGGCAAAGTATTGTAGATAATATTATTAAAGGCATCAAGCAGAAGGATATTGCCTCACATCTTACAGAATCGATAAATGAATGCGGAGATCTGCTGGCAGAGCACTTCCCCATCCAATCTGATGACAAGAATGAACTAACTGATGATATTGATATCCTGGAGAAATAAGATGAGGAAGATAATAATAATTTCAACCCTGTTTATTTTTGCTGTAAGTGCTTTATTCTCTCTGGATGTCCCCAAATTAAAAAGTGCAGTCAATGATTATGCCGGTATAATTAATTCTAAAGATGAAGAGAAATTGGAGGCATTACTGAGAGATGTAGAAACGAAAACATCCTCGCAGGTTGCCTTACTAACTATCTCTTCATTACAAGGTGAAAATCTGGAGGATTATTCCCTTAGAGTTGCACAGGCATGGAAACTGGGTCAAAAAGAATTTGATAATGGTGTTCTTTTACTTGTCGCATTTAGTGAGAAGAAGATACGCATTGAAGTTGGCTATGGGCTCGAATCAATTATCACCGACGCAAAAAGCGGATATATAATTCGGAATTATATTGTCCCCGGTTTTAAAAAGGGAAATTTTGCTGGGGGGATCACAAACGGACTGTTGGCAATCAGCGGTCTTGTTACAAAAGAATTTGAGATCACCGATGAACAACTGGCAAAATATAATCAACAGCAAAAAGCTGGCAAGCGTAAGCAGATTCCGTTCGGACTTATCATTTTCTTATTCATGATCATTTTTGGTGGACTGGGTAGAAGAAGAGGTGGTTTGTTTACAGCTTTGTTCCTGGGGAGCATGCTGGGCGGAGGTCGTAGCAGAGGCGGCAGCGGATTCGGAGGAGGTTTTGGCGGATTCTCCGGCGGCGGCGGCGGCTTCGGTGGCGGTGGTGCTTCCGGTGGTTGGTAAAATAAACTACAATTTATTAGTTAAATAAAATTATGCTGCGGTAATTCCGCAGCATTTTTCATTTCAACAACAAGCACTTTTTAACTGATTCTGTTTTACCATTCACGTTTAATTTATACAGATAAACACCTGAACCAACTGGTTTACCCGATTCATCATTTCCATTCCAAATAACTGAATTCTGACCTGCTGATAGCTGATCGTTGACAAGCTGTTTTACTTTTTGTCCTTTTACATTATATATTTCAATGTTCACAAACGAGGACGTTTGTGTTACGGAAAAGCTGATTGTTGTTGTTGGGTTGAAAGGGTTTGGGTGATTCTGGTAAAGTGAAATAGTATCGGGAATTAAATAGTTCTCTGTACTTACAACATTTTGATTTTCATAAGCACCCATATCAATTCTTCCTCCAAAAATCCGAGGATTTTCGGCAAGATCAAATTCAGGTAGATTTAAGCCTGTGGTATCGGGAATACCCGCATCGATACAAGGTGAACCAACTAATAATGAAAATGGGAAATCCCCGGAACCTATAAATAAAGGATCTTCACCTATATTACCTTCTCCTGTCCAACCTCCCTGAATATTTGAAAAGGTTGCTGTTACTGATCCAGATTGAGTATAAATCTCTTCAGGAAGATCATTCCAGAGAATACAGTTTATTAAAGTTGGATAAGAGAATGCATTGCAACGGATTGCCCCAGCATCATGTTCACCAAAATTTTCTGTAAACGTTACATTTACTAAACTTGGATTAGATCCTTCACAATATAATCCACCACCTTTCCCTCCATCTCCGTAAGCAGAATTATCTATTATTATCACATTCGTCAAAATTGGATTTGACTCATCGCAGTAAAGACCACCCCCTTTTCCATTTATTCCTGAAACAGAATTACTCGATAGTTCTACATTTTGAAGAACTGGATTAGAATTATCTATACACACTATTCCACCACCTGAATAATTTGCAGAATTACCTGATATTATAACATTATACAAGACAGGGTTAGAATCACTATTACAAATTAACCCGCCACCATCACCAATAGCAATATTGCTATTGATTATTACATCTTCTAAACTTGGATTAGAATTATTGAAATAACCTCCCCCTCCGGAATCAGCTGTATTTCCTATTATTGTAACGAATTCTAAGAGCGGATTGGAAGAATGACAATAAATTCCTCCACCTTCATTATAAGCAAGATTATCAATTAGTTCAATATTAGATATTCTAGGGTTGGAATTTTCGCAATAAATTCCCCCACCTATGCTAGCATAATTATTAACTAATGTAATGTACTCAAAATCTGGATTTGAATAATAACAATAAATTCCACCACCTTGATATGCATGACCATTTCTAAGAATAATGTTTTTAACTAAGGCATCGCTTATATAGTTAAATCTTAGTATCCCATTCGAATCATTTGCATCCAATATTGTTTCTTCCTCTAAATTCCCCTCTAATGAAACATGGTTACTCCATTCTAAAGGAAATACTTCCCCATTTGTCTCGGAGCTATATATTCCTGGTAATAAAATAATTGAATTATGATTTAGACTATCTGCATATATCTTTGATAATGCACATCTGATTGTCTTTAATGGATCACCTGATGAGATTCCACTATTCAAATCATCTCCATCGACTGCTACATATAGATCTGAATTAATGAGAGAATCTTGAATACTCGATATAATATCAAAAGTAAAATTATCAATTGGTGATACATAATAATCGGTTGGGGAAAAAACAGTAAATGTATCTACAATAACATCTATGTTATCACAATCAATAGCATTAATATCAACACCAAAACCTCTACTACTCAAAATATTATTCAAATAAATGTTACATCGATTTTCTTCATTGAAATTTAACATAGAATTATCCAAACAAAAAATACCTCCGCCAATTTCATTTGCATAATTACCTGTTACTTTTACATTCTCTAAGATAATACTAGAATTAGCATAGCAGTATATTCCACCTCCTTTCTCAGTAGCAGTATTATCTATAATATTTACATTTACTAAGTTTGGATTAGAATATAAATAACAATAAATTCCGCCACCTTTAATTGCAGTGTTCCCTGAGATAATTACTTCCTCTAAATTCAAATTAGAATATGAGCAATAAATTCCGCCACCGTAACCCCAATAAGGGCTTGCAGAATAATTGTCAGTGATAGTAACATTTTCCAAGGTTGGATTAGAACCACTACTACAATAAAGTCCTCCACCTTTTCCATCAACATAATTATTTGCTATTGAGACATTATATAAATTCGGATTAGAATTATTGCCACAATTAATTCCACCCCCGTTATATTCGGCATAGTTATATGATATATTTACATTATTTAAATTTGGACTTGAAGAGTTAAAACAATGGATCCCTCCACCATCTCTATCTGATGTATTGTTGGATATTAAGGCATTTAGTAGATAGGGACTTGATTCATCGCAGTCAATACCACCACCATAATTAGAATGATTATCAGTAATTATTATGTTTTCCAAAATCGGATCAGAATTTATGAATTTAATTCCACCTCCATAACTATCTGCAATATTACCTGATACAAATGAATCCAAAATATTAATTTCAGAATTGTAACAATAAATACCAGCTCCTTCATAAGCAAAATTATCAGTTATTGATACTCCTACTAAAAGGGAACCAGAATTAGAAAAACGGATTCCACCTCCCGAATAAGATGCTGTGTTTTCTATCACGATTAGATATCTCAAACCTGGACTGGAATTAAAGCAAAGAATACCTCCGCCAATCTCATTATTTCCATTAGTTATTGTAAATCCGCATAAAACAGCTAAAGTATCTTCTCCACTTTCAAATGTCACAACACTACCATTCTGGTTTCCATTAATTATTGTTTGAGAAATATACGTCGAATCTTGAGTTGTTAAGAATAAGGAAGTAACTGTAATATTATTTACATTATAATTTATGTTTTCATAATATATTCCCGGTTGCACCAAAACGGTATCACCATCAACAGATACATTAATTCCCTCTTGTATTGTTGGTTGATCTGCTGGGATGTTGATTATTGTAGCATAAAGATTTGATGTGAAAATTACTATTAATAGCAACAGTACATTTCTCATAACTCCTCCGTTTTGATTGCATCTAATTTTTGTTTCTAAGCAAAGTCGAATTTGGCAAAACAAAAGTTAAGTGTCAATTAGAAAATAGTTTAGTGATGAGATTGGAGAAAAATAATTAGAAAAATCTGAGATTCTTCGTAGTTTACCTTTGAAAGTTATCCTCAGAAAAACAGATTTTTCTTCCTGCTATTTTGTAACTGTTTCCAGAGCGATCTCTATCATTTTAGAGAATCCTGTTTCTCTCTCTTCACTGGTGGTTGCTTCACCACGCACAATTTGATCACTTACAGTAAGAATTGTAAGAGCATTCACCCCATATTTGGCAGCAATACTGTACAATGCTGTTGCTTCCATGTCGATGCCAAGTATGCCATATTTCGCCCAGATCTTCCAGAAATTCGGATCATCAGAATAGAAGATATCCGAAGAAAGTACATTCCCAACATGAACTTGCATCTTCTTTTCTTTTATAATATTATAAGCTTTCAGCAGTAACTCAAAATTGGCAATAGCCGCAAAATCTGCTCCACCAAAAACAAGTTTATTTGTTTGAGAATCGGTTGATGCACCTTCGGCAAGAATTATATCTCTCAAATTTATTTCAGATTTAATAGCACCACAACTACCAATTCTTATAAGATTCTTTACACCGTAATCTTTTATTAATTCAGTCACATAGATCGACATTGAAGGAATTCCCATTCCGGTTCCCTGAACAGATATTTTTTTACCTTTATATGTTCCCGTATAACCAAAGATATTGCGGACTTTATTGTAACAAACTGCATCTTCCAGATAATTTTCTGCTACGAATTTTGCTCTTAATGGATCTCCCGGTAAAAGTATGGTTTCAGCGATCTCTCCCTTTTTTGCTTCGATGTGTAAACTCATAATATCCTCCTTAAGTTACGTTGTCATATATTCTTAGATTGCCACGTATGAATTCCATGTAAGAAACCTCGCAATGACTTATTTTTTTTAAAACCCCTTCTCCCTAATTCCTAATCCCTAATTATATCAATGTGCTTCAAACCAATTATCTCCGATTCCCACATCAACAATAAGCGGAACGATATTTCTATATTTCTCTGGTACTGCCTTCTCCATCTCTTCAATAATTAGTTTTTTTGCCTCTTCCAATTTATTTTTTCGTACTTCAAAAACGAGTTCATCATGAACCTGAATTATCATTTTTATATCTGAGTTATTTTTAATTTTTTTATGTAAGGATATCATGGCTACTTTGATGATATCGGCCGCACTTCCCTGAATCGGCATATTGGTTGCAACCCGCTTTGCACCTTCCGACAGCATTTTATTAGAACTGTATAGATCTGGCAGATAAAGCTTCCTACCATAAATTGTTGAAACATATCCATCTATTGTTGCCTGCTGAATACCGGAATGCAGATATTCTTTGATCGTAGGAAATTTGTTGAAATAGTTCTCGATAAATTCTTTAGCTTCCTGCCGTGAAATATCCAATTCCTGTGAAATCCGGAATGATCCCATTCCATACATAAGTCCAAAGTTAATGATCTTAGCATATCTCCGCTGATCATGTGTAACTTCATCCTTGGAAACATCAAAGATAATGCAGGCTGTTTCACGATGGATATCCTGCTTGTTATTAAAAGCATCTATCATCTTATCATCCCCGGAAAGAACCGCCAATATCCGCAACTCGATCTGAGAGTAATCTGCAGCTAATATCACATGATCATTATCACTTGCACAAAATGCTTTCCTTATTTCTCTTCCCATTTCAGTTCGTATGGGAATATTTTGCATATTCGGGTTGGAAGAGGATAACCTTCCGGTGGAAGCAACTGTCTGGTTGAAGGATGAATGAACTCTGCCCGATTTCGGATTGATAAGTTCAGGAAGTGCGGAAACATAAGTTGATTCTAATTTTGAGATCTGTCTGTACTCAATGAGAAATCTGGCAATTTTGTGATCCTTAGCCAGAGATTCCAGAACTGTAATATTTGTGGAATATCCTGTTTTTATCTTTTTCTCAGCCTTGATCCCCAGATCTTCAAAAAGAACTTTAGAAAGCTGTTGTGGTGAATTCAAATTGAATTGTGAACCAGCTATTTCAAAGATATCTTTAGTTAGTTTACCCAGTTTTTTCTGATTTCGTTTTGAAAATTCAGCTAATATCTCTCTATCAATGTAAACACCGTTTTTCTCCATATCAGCCAAAACAAAGATCAGTGGCAATTCAATAGTTTGGAAAAGCTCATAAAGCTCATTTTTCTTCAATTTTTCTAAATAGCTTTTATATAACTTGAAGGTTACATAAGCATCTTCAGCTGCATATTTAGCAGCTTGATCAGTTGGAACCAGATCAAAAGTAATTTGTTTTTTCCCTTTCCCGATAAGCTCGGAAATCGGTATCATTTCATGTCCTAATTCATCTAACGCACAATTTGCCAGTGAGTGTCTGGAGGTTGGATTTATCAGATAATGTGCGATCATCGTATCGAAGATATTCTCCTCGATCTTCCAATCTGCATTTTCTAAAACCAGCAGATCATATTTGGAATTATGAGCGATGAGAATCTTACCTTTGAGCTTATCTTTCAATTGAGTTAATACTTCCTCAGCATCAAGATTCTGTGCCATTTGATGCTTAAGAGGGATGTAATGAGATCTGCTAACATCGGCACAAATTGAAATCCCAACCAACTCAGCAAGGTGCGTATCTTTGGAGGTTGTTTCAGTATCAACAGCAACTATCTCCGCCATATCCAGCGAACTTAACAACTGAGCAAAACTCTCTTTAGTATCTGTAAGAATTGTCTGATATTTCAGGTCTGTTTCATCTTTATTAAAATTAAATTCATGCTCAAAGCTGAGTACCTCTTTTGTTCCCGGTTCAGTTTTTGGTTGAGAAAATAATTTCTTTATCTTTTTGGCAATTGATGAAAGTTCAAAGTCATTCAAAATATCTATACCATCCTGTAATTTGATCTTATCAAAGCTAAGCTCTTCATCTGGAATTTCAATAGGAACATCACGAATGATCGTGACCAGTTTCCTGGAAAGATAAGCATCTTCTTTCTGCCCGGTAAGCTTCTCAAGAATCCCCTTAGCATTTATCTTATCAAGATTCTCATAAATGCCATCCAGTGTTTCGAATTCATTCAGTAATTTAGAAGCTCCTTTGGGACCTATCCCCTTTACTCCGGGAATGTTATCCGCACTATCACCGCAGATTGCAAGATAGTCAATAAACTGATTCGGACTGATCCCATACTTTGCTTTGATACTTTCTGCATTCATACTTTGGTTTTTTTTAGGATCATAAAGCGTAACCTTTTCTTCTACTAATTGCGCAAAATCCTTGTCACCTGAAACTATAACAATATCAAATTTGTTTTTATATTTTTCAGCTAAAGTAGCTATCACATCATCAGCTTCATATCCAGCTAAAGAGATATCATGTAATCCAATTGCCGCAAAGAATTCTCTTATCGGTTCAACCTGCTGATGCAATTCATCCGGAGCCGGAGGACGATTTGCTTTGTAAGTATCAGTTATTTCATGACGAAAAGTTTTCTCGCGTCTGTCAAAAGAGACGGCAATATGTTCCGGCTTAAAATCTTCCACCAGTTTTATAAATGAATTTATAGTTCCGAAAATAGCACTTGTATTCTGTCCTTTGCTGTTATAGAGAGGATTACGTATAAATGCAAAAAAAGCTCTGTAAATAAAAGCTGTTCCATCTATCAAGTATAATTTCTTTCTCATACAATTCTCCTGTATTCTGCCGCTAAGAACACGAAGTTACACTAAGTTTTTTATCTTCATGCTTCTTTGTGACATTGGAATTCCAAGTCTTACTATTGTGTTTGCCCCGATGTGAAGCTTGGGGCGAGAACAATTTTATTTCAGCAATTCTCGACTCGCGTTTACACTGCGAGTCAAGTCTTGCGTTTTCAATTTTAAAACACTTTGAAATTACCTAATAAACGTGCAAGTATAATTTTAGCTTGACCATTCGATAATGTAAATTTGCTTTAGGAAGGTTGATGCAAATTGATCTGATTGATACGTTTCATTTATCAAATGAAGGGGGTAATTATTATGAAACTGCGAAAGAAAATTGTTTTAAGTATTTTAGTCATATTTGTTATTAGTATTCAGGTTGTGTTTGCTGATGAAGTTATTGATGCTATTACGGCAGTATCTCAAAATGATGGCAATGCACTGCAGAAACTTTTTGATGGTGGTTTGGATCCAAATTTAACAGGTGTAGAAAATTATCAAGCCAGTTTATTGAATACAGCTTGCAGTAATAATTCTATCGACATGGTCAAGCTGTTATTAGCCAATGGTGCCGATGTTAATCTTAAAGGACATGGAGATTACACTGCATTAATGTGGGCTGCGGAAAGTGCTAAAACAACTGAACTAATGGAGCTGTTGATAGAAAAAGGTGCAGATATTAATCCAATTGCACAAGATGGTGTTAATGCATTAATAAAGGCAATTTTTGGTGTTCTTTCCGATAGTGGATCATTGGCAGCCGTAAAGCTTCTCATTGATAATGGTATGGATGTGAATTACGCCATTGATACTGAGGATGCAGCAGGATATACTGCATTGATGTTTGCTGTGAGATGGGGAAAGATTGAAGTCGTTAAATATTTGATCTCTGCTGGTGCTGATGTAAATACAAAAGCAAAAGAAGATACACCCTTAAATATAGCTGTTGAAGAAGAATTTCCAGAAATTATCAAGCTTCTAAAAGAATCAGGTGCAAAAGAGTAAGAAAAAAGGAATTAAGGAGAATCTAATGAATTATCTATTTTCAAACATAAGATTAAAACGAAAATTATTCGTCTTTATATTCGTGATATTTATATTAATCTCATGCGAAAATAGCGAAATTACATCACTACCTAATTTTCAATTTAATCCATTTACGCATCGTCCTCATTGGTGTTTTGCCAGCGAACCTTTTAACACAGATCTCCCAAAAGGATCCATTAACTATTTTAACTCTCAGGATTTTATTATGAGTGATGCCTTTGAAGATTCCCTTCTTTCAAATAATGAAATGAGTGAGAAAATACAACTTTTAAGATGCAAATTGACTTCATGTCCAATTGCTAGTCCTGGCTATATTATTAATAGTTGGTCGGGATTAATGCAATACCTGGAAGAACCGATAAATCTATCTGAAGTCGACTACATCGAATGTCAAATCCTGGAAAACGCTGATGTATTCCCTGATGTACCTATTATAATGCGTATTGATATTGGAAAAATTAGTGAAGACTTTTATCGTCCGGGTGAAAATGATGTACCTGACAAAGAAGATGGCTTGGTGGAAGCTGATGGAATCCTGGATGGTGGCGAAGATGTTGGTCTGGATAGAATTAAAACCGGATATCCCGGAGATGATCAGTATGATGATTTTGATAAAGAGGAAGTGATTATAAATGGTGCTGAAGAATATCCTGAAATCAACGGAACAGAAGGTAATTGCAGATTAGATACTGAAGATCTGAACAATAATGGAATGCTCGATTTAACTAATTCGTATATCCATTATTCTTTTGGATTAGATAGCGAAGAGTACCTGCATGAGATCAATAGCAAAGGATTACGGACATTCCGTATTCCAGTGGACGCTTATGAGATTGTGATGGATTCCAATAGTACTCCTGATTTGCAGAATTTAACGTATCTTAGAATCTGGTTTGAATACCCGGAAGATACATATGTGATACTAATTTCATTGAATTTCGTAGATATAGATAATATATCCAACTCAACTGAAATTATCAAGTTTCTAAAAGGATCAGGCACAAAAGAGTAAGATATTAATCCGGCTTCGTTAACTCGTCCTCCGCAGAAGCACAGCTACGAAGGGTGGGAACTACGCCGGTACAAAGAAGGTGTAATTCATGTTCAATGCTAAACCTGAGACAACAAAAATAGTGGTTATTGTTTTCTTTATTATTCTCTGTTTTCAACTTTATGGTCAGGACATTAAAACTGAAGATAACCATTTTTATTTTGTGCAGATAACAGATACACACATCGGAAAAGGGACAAACCTGGAGATAACTGAAAACCTGGTAAGGCAGATCAATAAACTGCCGATGGATATCCGGTTTGTGATACATACAGGTGATATTTTACAAGACGGGATGAGTGATACAACTAATGTTATTAAAGCTTTTGCAGCACTGGAAAAAATTGAAGCTCCACATTATTACATCCCCGGAAATCACGATATCTTCCCAGAACATTTAGAAAAAGAGATAAATATTTTTTGGGAATATTTCGGTGAACTGATATTTATAAAAGAATTTGAAGAAGTGTCATTTATTGGACTCTACTCCGATCCTCTTGCCTACTCATTTTCAGTAGAAGGTTATGATCCATTTTTAGAGCTTGAAAATGCACTCAAAAAAACCAACGGGAAACCGGTAATCGTGTTTCATCATATTCCTTCTGTAGAGTCCTTTTACAATAACGAAATGCATGACGGTTGGGAAATTGAAAAACGTAACCGCTGGTCAGAGATATTGAATTCATATAATGTAATTGCTATTTTAGCGGGACATTTCCACAGCGATGAACTTCACTGGATCGGTAATATTCCATTGTATATTTCAGCTTCGGTAACTAACCGTTTTGGCAGACAGCCATCTTTCAGGATCTATGAATATAAGAATGGAAAATTGAGCTACCGAACTCAATATGAATCTGAATGAAAGTACTTGAAAAACAGCTCTGGCACCTGATCTCATTGGTAATTCTGATTTATGGCGTTATCGTATTCATTCATAATTCTTCTCTTGATGGTGAATTTTGGGGAGTAACTACAAAATTGTGGTTGATCTGGGCTATTATAATTCCCATATTGCATCAGATTTATGTATTGATCGTCTGGCGATTAGAATTGTACTATTCTTTAATTTCAAGGATATTTGGCAAATCAGGATTCACACTTTATGCAGTTGGGTTTTCCATATTGTTCGTCTCAAGACTTCCATTGCTGATTGCTCTGGGAATCTCAAGCAGAAACTCAATCTCATTTGATCCTGTCATCTCCTATTCTCTAGCTATCTTATTTTCAATGATCGTGATGTATTTATTTTATTCAGTGCTGAAGTATTTCGGTTTTAAACGTGCTTATGGAATTGATCATTTCGATAGATCATTTGGTGACAAACCATTTGTGAAGCAAGGCATTTTCAGATTTTCTAATAATGCAATGTATAAATTCGGACTTCTAATTTTATGGATTCCCGGACTATTGTTATTTTCCAAACCGGCACTGATCGCTGCCTTATTCCAATATATTTACATTTGGGTTCATTATTATTGTACTGAACTTCCCGACATAAAACACATTTATGGAAAAGCAGAATGATAAAAGCTATAATCTGGGATTACGATGGGACACTGGTTGATACACATATTAAAAACCTGAATGTTACCAGAAAGATCATCGAGCATATTACCGGTAACAAACATGAAAAATTTTTTCCTATAAATAACCTGAATAATTACCGACTTGCTACTCGAAATGCTGAAAACTGGCGCACACTTTATAAGAATGAATTTAATTTAAATGAAAATGAAATAGATAGAGCCGGCAGATTATGGTCTGAGTTCCAACTTAAAGATGAAACTGAAGTTCCCTTTTATGATGGGATAAAAGATGTAATTAAAGCTCTTCAGGAATATCCGCACGGGATAGTTTCTCAGAACTCCAGAGAGAATATCAGGCAGTTTTTGCAAAAGAGAAAAATGCTTAAGTATTTCAAAAGTATTCTGGGCTATGAGGAAGTTGGATCCAGCAAACAAAAACCGGCGCCGGATGGACTCATGCATTGCATCTCTGAACTTGTTCCTCACAAAAGAGGAACTGTTATTTATATTGGTGATC
>JAQICU010000150.1 GCA_027858325.1 Candidatus Cloacimonadota bacterium | reverse complement strand
CCTAAATTTTCCACACTCATATCAATATCTACGATCTCTCCATTCTCAAGTGATCCGTTCCCGTTGCCAGTTGCTGTATCATCAATAGTATAGCTTTCGAATATAACATAAGGACCACCACTCGGAATAACTTCAATCTCGTCAATTAATGGTTGGCAATTCTGTCTTGTAATGACAAGTTTTGCCATTCCCGGAGTTATAAATGCTTCGAAATCAAGACTTATTACACCAGATTCATCAATAAGTCCATTGCCATGAATAACACCATCCATTGTTAATGAAACATAAGAATACGGTTCTGCGGTGATCTGAATATTATCTAAACCGAGAAAAATCACATCTGGATAAGTAGCTAGATTTTCCTCAGGAACTCCAAGATATGCTGTAAGAGAAGGATCTCCCATGAGTGAGTATATTTCCCAGTAGTAATTTATCATTCCACCACCTTCAGTTACAGCAAGATTACCATTAAAGATCATACCTGCTGCGGTTGTGTACCAGTCTGTAAAATCTTCGCCATGATCGTGGAATAAACCGTCATAGACTCCTTGTCCGGTGCTTTCATATGTAGGATTTGCAGTAGGAGTGCCTACGCCAACACCCCACCAGAAATCTTCATCCCAATAGGTACTATTTGTTCCACCAATATACCCGATAGCACCTTTGTTCTCTGCACGAAGCCATGCTTCACCAAAGCAAGTATAGACTTCAAATTTATTAGTAAGACAGCAATTTCCTACAGCAAGTCCATATTTATGTTCATTTTGCAGACTGTTAATATTTGGGATTGTGAAACTTGGATTCGACCAACTTGTGGAACTTCCATGAGCTGTATAGTTAATGTAACCAATTCCATCACTTACATTCTGGATGATCTGAGCAGAAGAACTTCCAGACAAAGGATATAGGTAAGTATGAGATAAAATTCCGTGGGCAGCATTGAAATAATTAGTTGTTCCATAATTTATCTGTCCATTACCATGTGTCGGGGCAAAATTGGCATCGACTCCGGCGATCATGACAACTTCTTCCAGATAACTTGGATCAGGCATTTCATACTTTTCATATTCTAAGGTTTTATCTATCTGGGGCTGCAATTCAGTAGTGTTATTTGCAGAGAAACGCCCATAATACATATCTGCAACAAAATCTGTTCCATCTAATTTTACATAATTCAGATCGGTTATGTGACTTCCCGTACTTCCGTTCCAAGCAGGAATTTGAGCCACATCACCCACAAAAAGTACAAATGAAGGTGCTGGATCTTCTGGTGTTCCTGCATCGTACAAATCCTGTAGGAAACTTTTAATTGAAGTGGTAGTATTACCAACATTGGGTTCATCTGTATATGCTTCGATAACTTCAAATCCCTTCTCTGTTTTCCATTCTATAAAAGGTTGAAGTTGAGTCTGGAACATAGGATCTGAAATTATTACGTATTTAATTGGATATTGAGTAATTTGATCTCTACTTCGAGCATGAGAATAATTGAAAATGGAATTTGCAAACGATGCTTCAAAGTATGGTGAATAAGTTCTGGATCTTTCCCATTGTGTTTGCGCATGATCTCCACCGATAAAATCAACTTGGATTTCAATATTATTTAAAACTAAAATTGTGCCTTCTACTGGATTATATTGAATTGGAGATACTTCCACAACAAATAATCTTACACCACGCATGATTCCAAGCTCTTCTACAGAAATAAGTTCATTTGAAGTAAATTGGTTTTTTGAATATGCTTTTGGATTATAGCTGAAAACTGTTTCAGAAGGATCTGCACTTTTGGGAACGGGTAATTGAGCCGGCAGAAGTGGATTGTTGATCCCGAAGTCTTGAAGTTGATACTTCATTGTTTTATAGTTGAGAGCTTTAGCTGATATTTCTGCACCATACGGAACAGAAATTATCTTTCTGATTATCGGGAGTTTTGGAGCTCCTATTATTTTTGAATGAGTAAAGCCCCCAATATTAATTTGAGAGAAAGCCCCTTCTTCTGTAATTACATCAAAAGAAGTGATCTCTTCCATGTTTAGTTTCATATGTAAGCCATTGTCATTACTTCTAAGAAGCTCTAACTCTGTACTTGAATATGATAGGTTGATTGAATTGATATTTGCTAATAAAGTAATTCCAATTAAAGCAATAATTCCCAGCCATGATAATATGTTAATTGGAAAATCATGAATCCAATGTCCCCATATCACTCC
>JAQICU010000126.1 GCA_027858325.1 Candidatus Cloacimonadota bacterium | reverse complement strand
CGTAATCTTCAAAAATGGAATTTAAAGCCTTTTCTGTCCATTCAAGAGCCTTTTGATAATTCTTATTTCTATGTTCTTCCCATTTTGCCAATTCGATGTAAGCATAATATTCATCGTGTTTTACAGCTTTCAGCCAAAGTTTCGATGCTTTAATAATATCTTCATTTCGTTTATGTATGAATGAAAGTTCCCGTATAGTTAGAAGATTAGCAGGATCACATTCCAATATACCTTCAAAGATGGAAATTGCCTGCTCGTAAAACTCATTTTGTAGATACATTCTACCGATCTCAAAGAGATTCACATTTTTAAAATTTCTGGAATAAAGAATGTTATTGATCCTTTCCAGAAGAATCGTCAAACTTAAGATATCAAGTTTGTTGTGATTTATCACATTCTGCATAACTTTTGCATTTCTGGAATCCAGATAATTAAAATATGCTTCCGGGATTGCACTACCCGGGATATCAAGTTCTCCTTCTCGACCTGAATATAGAATGTTTTGCTCAATGTTTTTTAATGAATAATTTTCTAATTTATCTCTCCAGAATCTGCGGGAAATATGCAATAGATCAATATTGCCGGGAGCGTTGATATTACCTTTACATCTATTAAAGATCGATCTTGTATTTAAGAGTGGAACATCATAACTTTTACCATTAAAACTGACATAAATCTTGGTTTTATCAAGTTCTTTCTCAAAATGTTCGATCAATTCTTTTTCATTGGCAAGATCAGATAGAAAAAATTGATTTAGAATAAACTCGTCACTGGTAAAATAACCGATCCCGATCAGGAATACATAAGTTCCTGTTCCTCCGGTAAGACCGGTAGTCTCTGTATCGATAAAGAGTAAATCCTCAAAATTGGCTTTTTCTAATCCTGCATATTTTAAGATAAGCGGATGAACTTGGTATTTTTTTAATTCATTACTTTGATGCATATAATTTATCTCAAATTTATTCTCGACTAAAAAGATATTTTCAGCAACATATTCACCTTTGATAAGATCATGAATTTCTGCATTATTAGAAATTCTTGCTTTCTTCTTCTTTTCAGGAAGAACACCTTTTAGTAAAGCTTCAATATCGTTCATTTATATTTCTTCATTAAATATTTAATAATTTCTATCACTTGTTTTTTTGCACCGGCTCCATTTTCTGCTACCGGTCCCACGCAGGCAGGACATCCGCTTTTACATTCACATCCGTTCACGATCGTATAAGCTTCCCAAAGCAATTTATAATGCATCTCATACAATTTCTCACTCAGCCCGATCCCACCCGGCATTGAATCATGCATAACCAGTCCGGGGCCATCTGTTCCCAACCCGATCCTTTGTGAAGAATGTACACGAATATCTTTGCCATCGCACATGATGAAGAAAGGTGCGATATTCCTGAATAGATATGCTAACCCAGCCAACCCGCTCTGCACATAGAACATACGTTCTGCTTGGCGGTGACAAGATGGGCAAAGGGTAATCAGATTGTTCATTTTATTCGCCTGCTTTGCAGATACAAATTGTTTGAACGGTATCTTATGATGAACATCAAACGCCTTCTCCTGTTCGTTTACGCCACAATGCTGACATTCATGTTCATCACGTTTGCGCACCTTTTCCGTGATACTCTTCCAATCCGAGCCATATTCATTCTTCGAATTATTCCATAATTTCTTTTCAGTAAGTTTAGCAATTACATCTTCAGAGATAGAAAACCAATACCCATAAGTTATCGTATCTTGTGGTGGAAGTTCCAGTTCTCCATAACCCAGGATCTCATTCGTGTGCCACTTTTGTCTCTTAAAACCTTTCACGATATCCGTAACTTTGATCTGTCCGTAGAATTTCTCTCCACCAACGATACTCTCGCTTTTCTTCAATTTGATTAGTTCAAAATCTGTTTTACTTTGGGCTTGAGTATAGTAATCGTTTTTTTGCTCTTCTAATACAACAATTTTATTTGGAATATCAAGTTTTGTTACAAGATAGGTTTCTCCTTTGTGAATATAGATAGCCTGAGGGTGAGTAAGCCAGTAGGCGCTGTTTTCATCAACAATACCGATTGTTTCATCGTCACATTTTAAAACAAATTCTCCAGCTCCAGTTGTACGAAGTGAGATCTCATCAGCCGGATATGAATTTGCCTTCCAGAAAATTTTATCATTAGATTCATAAGCAAGATCATAATTTTGCAAGATCTGCAAATATTGGTTTAGAACTGCCGCGGGAAGATCACCAAATTGTTCTCCGGTTATGAAAGGTTTTTCAAATAGTGCACATTTGAGATGATGTAGCAATATAAACGGATTATCAGGATCAATGAGTGCCTGTTCCGGATTTTGCTTGAAGATATAATCGGGATGTTTTACCAGATATTGATCGAGTAGATTTGATGAAGCAACCAGAATGCAAAATGAGGATTTTCCGCTTCTCCCAGCTCTTCCAAATTGCTGTCTGGTGGAGGCTATACTACCTGGATAACCGTTAATTAAAACCGTATCCAATCCGCCAATATCAATTCCAAGTTCCAAGGCATTTGTAGATACAACAGTTCGTATTTTACCTAATCTAAAATTTTTTTCTATCTCTCTTCTATCGGAAGGAAGATACCCGCTTCGATAACCCTGAACCAGCTCTCCCTTATCGACATTTTTTCGTAAATAACTCAAGATCAACTCAACTGATCTTCTCGATTCTGAAAACACTAAAGTTTGACCCTTCTGTTCAAACAGATCTGCTGCAATATGCACCGTTTCCTGCATGGCACTCCGCCTGATCCCCAATTCTTTATTTACAATTGGTGGATTATAAATGATATAATGTTTCTCACCAGTGGGAGATCCATCTTTATTGATTACCACAACATCTTCTTCGATCAACTTTTTAGAAAATTCTTCAACATTGGAAAGGGTGGCGCTGGTTAGAATGAATTGTGGAACAGCACCATAGAATTCTGCAATACGTTTGAGTCTACGAATAACATTGGCAAAATGCGAGCCGAATATACCTCTGTAAATATGAACTTCGTCAATCACAACAAATTTTAAGTTTTGAAAAAACTCTGACCAGTTGGTATGATGCGGTAAAATTCCTAGATGCAGCATATCAGGATTTGTGAAGAGCAGGTTGGCATTTTTCTTAATTAATCTTCTTTTCTCAGAAGGTGTATCTCCATCGTATATTCCAATACCAATCTTGGTTTCCAGGAATTCCGAGGCAAATTTTGTGAACTTGATCTTCTGATCCTGCGTTAAAGCTTTGGTTGGAAAGAGAAATATTGCCCTAGTTTGCGGATCTGACTGCAACTGGTGTAAAACCGGAATTTGATAACACAAACTTTTCCCGCTATCCACTCCGGTGGTAATAACTGTATTTTTGTGTTCCATAATGGCATCCAGTGCTTCCCGCTGGTGTGAATAGAGTTTTTCTATTCCCTTATTTTTAAAATAATTGATGAGCCTGTTACTAAGATATGATGGGAAGTCTGATAGCTCTGCTTTTTTAGCTTTGTCAATTTTATGAATTGCCATATTCTGCAATATTGAGCTATCAAATATCATCTCATTTCCTGCCATCATCTCTCCTGAAAATTTAAGTAATGTAAGATGAGATTTATGTCCAGAATTTTTATGCTTGACGTAAAATAAAAATTTTCGATTTATTTAATCATTATTTTAATAATTTTTTATTTCATTTAAAATAAGGAGCAAATTATGGAACTGAAAAAAATGTTAGAATCAATTAACGAAAAGCTGCAGAAAACTGCCGATGTGAAATTTGTATTTGGAGAGATGATCGAGACAAAAGAGAAATCAATTATTCCGGTCAGTGCTATCAGATACAGCATTGGTGGTGGATCAGGTCATGGACCGGATTTATCTAAAATTAAAGGTATTGCCAAAGAAACTTCAGAAGAAGAAGTATCAGAAAATCGACCGGGTGGAGAAGGTATTGGTGGAAAATTTTCTAATCAACCATTGGGAGTTTTTGAGATCACAGGAGAAAATACACGTTTTGTTCCGGTGATTCCTGTTAAAGCAATTATGGTTGCAATCAGCATTTGGCTGGTAACAAGGATATTCAAGAAAAGAAGGAAATAATTGTAGTGAACAGTTTCAAACTGTTCTATAAAAACCGACAATTAAATAATAGGAACAGTTTGAAACTGTTCCTTACGAGAAAAAGGGTGATACTATAATCTATAATCGTAAACGCAACCGTTTGGCTGGTTATGATTATGCCACACCCGGATATTATTTTGTGACCATTTGCACGAAAGGAATGTTGGAATATTTTGTTCGTGTGCAGAATGCAAAAATGGAATTAAATGATACAGGACGGATTGTGCAGGAATGTTGGTTGGATTTACCCAACCATTACAATAATTGCAAATTACACGCATTTATCATAATGCCGAACCACATTCACGGAATTATTGAAATCGTAGGGAACGGTTTCAAACCGTTCC
>JAQICU010000063.1 GCA_027858325.1 Candidatus Cloacimonadota bacterium | reverse complement strand
ATATAATGCGGAGGATTAATGGAAACCATTAGGAATATTGCTCTTGTCGGAGCGATTGGTGCTGGAAAAACCAGTTTAGTTGAACAGATGTTATATAATTCAAAAACGACAACCAGGATCGGTAAGATCGAAGATGGCACTACGGTCATGGATTTCAATCCTGAAGAAATTGAAAGAAAATCTTCAGTTTCTCTGGGTATTGCAAATCTTACTTGGAAGAAAAATAAAATCAATATTTTGGATGCTCCAGGTCTTGTAGATTTTAGTTCAGAGCAGATATCTGCTTCAATCGCTGTGGAAACAATTTTATTTGTAGTTAATGGAGCTTCAGAATTTGACGTAAGCCTTGAAAAATCAATAGAACTGCTTGCAGACAGACCAGTAGTGAAAGGATTTATTATTAATAGAATAGATAATGAAGGTGCAGATTTTAACAAAACAATTGAAAGGATTAGAGAAAATTCAGACTTTAATCCAACACCTATTCTTATTCCAATTGGAAGTGAACATAAATTTGAAGGTGTGATAGATATAGCTCAAGGTAAAGCATTTAAAAATGGTAAAGAGATTGATATTCCTGCTAATATGGTTGACCAGGTTGAAGTAAGTAAAATGGAATTAATGGAAGCTGTTGCTGAGAGTAATGATGCACTTCTTGAGAAATATTTTGAGGTTGGAGAACTTACAAAAGAAGAGATGACTCTTGGTTTAAAGAATGCAATCATTCAGGGAAAATTAATGCCTGCTTTTGCAACTTCAGCAACTCATGATATTGGAGTGAATGACCTTATGGACGCTATTGTGGAGTATTTACCCTCTCCAGCTGACAGAAACGAAATTCTTGCTATCGAAAATAAAGAAGAAAAGATAATTAAGCTTAGCGAAAGCGGGGATCTTTTTGCATACGTATTCAAATCATTCTCCGATCCGAATGTTGGTGATATTTCTTATGTCAGGGTTTTCTCAGGTAAAATGACAAGTGGATTAGATGTATATATCCCGGAGAAGGACAACAAAGATAGAATTGGTTCAATGTATTATGTTAATGGTAAGAGCAGGAAAGATACAGATGAATTAAAAGCCGGAGAAATTGGTGGTTTGGTTAAAATGAAAGTTGCCCGTGGTTTTGATTCTATCGTTAAACTAAATTCTAAACTTAAATTCCGTGAGATCAAACTTCCAACACCTGTTTATTGGCAGAGTATAAAAGCAGCCAATCAGCACGATGAAGATAAAATTGGTGCTGCTTTAAGTAAGTTAATGGATGAAGATCATACACTAAATCTTGAAATGAACCAAGAAACTGCAGAGAACATCATCTCATGTATTGGTGAACAGCAAGTCACACTCCTTCAAAAAAGACTTAAATCCAGATATAAAATTGACGCAAACCTGAAAACACCTGCAGTTCCATACAAAGAAACAATATCAGGCTCAGCCGATGTTCATTATAAACATAAGAAGCAATCAGGGGGTAAAGGACAGTATGGTGAAGTATCTTTTAGAGTGAAACCGCTTCCCCGTGGTAGTGGCTTCGAGTTTGTAAATTCTGTTGTTGGCGGTAGAATTCCCACTAAATTCATTCCAGCTATAGAGAAAGGGTTAGTTGAAGTTATAGGGAAAGGCATAATTTCCGGAAATCAAATCGTCGATCTTTGTGTTGAGGTATATGATGGCGGCTATCATGATGTTGACTCATCTGAAATGGCTTTTAAAATTGCTTCATGGAATGCACTGAAAAAGGCATTTGAAATTGCAAATCCAATTCTTCTTGAACCTGTTCACAAAGTTCAAATTATTATTCCTGATGAATATATGGGTGATGTTATGGGTGACATTTCTACGAGAAGAGGGAAGATTCAGGGTATGGAAAAAAAAGGTAAAAAGCAGGTTCTAAATGCTGAAATGCCATTATCAGAATTATTGGGTTATTATCCTGCACTCAAATCACTAACTCAGGGACGTGGAAAGTTTACACAAGAATTTTCTCATTATGAAAAAGTTCCAGGTGATATTGCTGCTAAAGTAATTGCAGATGCAAATAAAGAAGATTAAATAATCGATAAGACCTGTAGGAATAATCTCCGCAGGTCTTTTTTTTTATTTGGAGGTTTTAACAATATGTCCGGACATAGTAAATGGAGTTCTATAAAACATAAAAAAGGTGCTGCGGATGCAAAGCGCGGCAAGATATTTACTAAACTTGTAAAGGAGATCATTGTTGCTGCAAAGGAAGGTGGTAGTGATCAAGAAATGAATCCACGTTTACGATTAGCTGTCTCTACTGCAAAAGGTTCAAATATGCCTAACTCAAATATAGAGAGGGCGATCAAAAGAGGAACTGGTGAATTAGAAGGTGTTCATTATGACTATTTTACTTATGAAGGGTATGGTCAAAATGGTGTAGCAATTATCGTGGAAACGCTTACTGATAACAAACAACGAACAGTTGCAGAAGTTAGGCATATCTTCTCAAAGTATGGAGGTAACCTTGCAGAGAATGGATCTGTTTCTTATATGTTCGATCAGAAGGGTCTTATAATAATTCCTGAAGATAATCTTGATGAAGATGAAGTAATGATGGCTTCGCTTGATGCAGGTGCAGAAGATTTTCTTGTTGAAGATGGGAATTTTATTATTTTTACTGCTTATGCAGATCTGCATAGTGTTCTTAGTAAATTAGAAGAAACGGGCTATAATATAGAAAAAGCTGAGCTTACAAGAATTCCCCAAAATACAATTCAGGCTGATGAAGTTGCAGAGAAGTTACTTAAATTAATTGATCATCTGGAAGAATGTGATGATGTACAGAAAGTATATGCAAATTTCGAGATATCAGATGAAGTTTTCGAAAGGTTAGCTGAAGTTTGATAATTCTTGGAATAGATCCTGGTAGCCTTAATGTAGGTTATGGGGTTATACAAGTTGAAAAACGAAAAATAGTAGCTGCAG
>JAQICU010000071.1 GCA_027858325.1 Candidatus Cloacimonadota bacterium | reverse complement strand
CAAAATTCCAAGACACACTCTGATTTAGAAAAAAACCTAAGACCACCAAGATCAATACGATTTCCTTTGTACTTCACCGTTTTTGAAATTCCACCAATATCGCTGGACATTTCATATATTATTGGTATTATATTTGTTTTTTCTAATAGTTCATAAGCTGCAGTCAACCCAGCAGGACCTGCTCCTATGATGATGGCTGTTTTTTTATTCACTTACACTTCCTTTATAAAGTATATATTTTCTTGCGAGAAAATTCCAGAAATAAACGATAGCTGTTGATATCAATTTAGAATGAAGATAATATAGATGTATTCGCTCAGTTGAAAACCAGATAATTAATTCATTTAAAACTAAACCAACAATTCCAATAATAGCAAAAATAATGAATTCAATTATTCTTTTATTAACTACTCGAGATTTAAATACCCATAATATACTTAAGGTATAGTTTATTATTAGTCCTAATATAAAAGCGATGGCTGCTGAATGAAGATAATGAAATCCTGCGAAATCCGTAAGAAGATACAGACTACCAAAATCAACTATGAATGCAGCTCCACCTACAAATGTATAGCGGAATAGTTGAATAAACGTATTATCTGTCTTCTCTACAAAAAGTTTATTAATCATATATATTCTCTGTTTTTTGATTTATTAATCAATAAGCTACTTATATTTGTCAAGATTTGTATTCCCTGACATGATATCATTACACATTAATTATGATCGTACTTATTTTATGACATTTTATTGTTAACTCATTTTTTTCTTTGCTTTACATAATTTTTTTCTTGCCTGTTTAAAACAGCTTTATAAAGTAGTTTGCGAATAAGGCATGATTATTTTTACAAAAAAAATTGCATTGGCACACTCCTTGCAATGTAGGTTGGTGTGAATTTAGAAAAGTGAATTAAAAGTGACCTTAAAACCAAAATAGGAGGGTATAATGGGAACACAACAAATTCTTTTGATCGTATTAAGTGTAATTATCGTTGGTATCGCAGTTGCAGTGGGTATTACAATGTTCAATGCTCAGGCTGTAAATTCTAACCGTCAGGCAATCATGGGTGATATGAACAACCTGGCATCTGCATCTCTGGCATTTTACAAAACACCACTTACACACGGCGGTGGTGGAAATGATTGGCTAACTACAACTGAAGTTGGTGATTGGCTTGGTTATGACTGGGATGGTACAATTCTTACAACAGGTAATGGAGAATTTACTCTTGCAATTTCCGGGGACGATCTTACAATTACTGGTCTTGGTACAGAAATTGGTAATGACGGTTCAACCGGTGTTAGTGGTCAACTTGTTATTACTGGTCCAACAAGTGGTATCCTAGCTACTGTACTTAACTAAAATTATTTATAACGATCAACTAAACTTAGTAATATGGGAAGACTAGTCTTCCCATATTACTGTATTTTCAAATATTTTTTATTTTAAGGATGATTAATGCAATACGAATATAGATATCAAGGTATAACTTCTCAAGGCAAAGGTATTCAGGGTATTGTTCTAGCCTCAAATAAAGGAAAAGCTAAAAAGATAATTGATGGTTTAGCAAAAAAGCATAGGATTAGAATAAATTCAATTCTTAAAAAAAGTCTGTTTCTTTATCATCTCAAACTTGCTTCCGGCAAGAAAATTAAAGGAAGACAATACGCATATACAAAAGGTGAAGTAAGCCGCGGTCTGGCTAATATGGGCTATAAGAATGCAAAGATAGAAAAAGCGATCATCGATATAAAGATAAAACCACCCTTTGCCAGTATTCTGATGTTCGTAAACTTGAGTTCCTTTCTTTTAAAAGAAAAAATGAGTTATGATAAGATTTTACGTATGCTCGCAGATGAAGAAACAAATCTAACTCTTAAGGAAACTTTAAAGAAAATTGAAAGTGAACTAAAAAAAGGAAAGGAAGGAACTGAGGTTTTCGCAAAACATCAGGATGTATTTGGAAAATTCCCAGCTTATATGATGGGATTAGCTACAAAATCCGGTAATATGGCAGAAGTTTATGATGCAACAGCTAAATTCATGGAACGTGAGATGGAATACAAAAAAAGTTTGCGCTCAGCATTGATGATGCCGGCTTTCACTGTACTGGCAATGTTTGGAGCTGTATTGTATTATGTCATAAAAGTTTTCCCAGACACTGCTAAGATGTTCCTCAAATTCGGTATTGATCTTCCACCCATGACCGCAGCAACACTTGATTTAAGTGATTTCTTCGCTGTGAACTGGTGGTGGATAGTATTAATTATTATTATCCCTATAATTGTCACAGCACTTTGGTGGCGTACTCCTAAAGGCATGGTCTGGCGAGATGAACATCTTATCAAATTACCTGTTATGGGGCATCTTATCCATAAATCCAGCATTGAGATTTTCTTTAGAGTATTTTCAGCGATCTATGCAGGAGCAGAAAATAATATTGAAACTTTAACAGCTTCAGCTGAAGCATGTAAAAATAAATATATTGAAAAGGGTATAAAAGAGATCGCTATCCCATTGATGCTAAAAGATGGTATGTCACTTGTTCCAGCTTTAGAAAAAGCTGATGTTTTCAATCAGAGTACATTGAGCCGTTTAACAACAGGTACCGAATCAGGTAATATCCTTCAATCTGCCCAACAGATATCCACATTTTATGAAAAAGAAACAACCTACAAAATGGAAAATATAATTCAATCAATACAAGTATTTATAGGAATGTTCGTTGCTATAGTAATTACACTTCTTACTGTTGTTTCTTCAGAAGTTGCGATGATATCACCAAAAACACCTGGTATGTGATAAAGGAGATATTTTGATTAAAAAATCCAGATTTGGTCAGTTAATACTCAAAAAAGAGGTTGTTGATCAAAAGACGTTGGAGAAAGCTCTTATTATTATGACCGAAGAAGATTCTTCTAATCCCAGGGGATTAGGTGAAATACTTGTTGATGATTTCAAGGTTGATCATCATGCAATTTATGGTTTATTGGCAGAGTTATATGCTTTCCGTTCAATAGAGATTAATGTAAATGAACTGGATGCTAATCAAACAAAACATACAAAGGAACTTCTTTTAAAATTCCCTGAACAATTTAGAAGAGAATTACTCTATAAAAGAATACTTCCATATCAGATAACTTATGGAAGACGTAATACACTTGTAGTTCTAGCAGCTGATCCAACAGATAAAATAACTGAACGAATACCTCTAATTACAGAATTTAAAAAATATGAGGTTGTATATTGTAAATTAAAAACACTGGAAGAATTAATTGGTATTATAGCCCCTCAAAAAAATGAATTTTTGGATCTACTTCAAGAAGCTGAAGAGCAAATTGAAGATATGGATGAATCAAAATCCAAAGCAGATATTGATGAATATGCCCTTGATGAAGAGATCAATAAAAGTCTTCTTGTAAATCTATTTGAAGGTTGCTTGATAGAAGCTGTACGGAAAGGTGCCAGTGATATTCATATAATTCCATTCCGAAGATCGTCCGTGGATTTTTTTTTCAGAATTGATGGGAAACTCATTAGCTGGCACAGACAAGAAAGAACTTCTCCTGAAGCTGTCTCTGCTGTTGTGAAAGATAGAGCTGTTGGTGTTGATCGTTTTGAGAGAGATACAGCACAAGACGGTTTCATGCAAAGAGTGATCGATGATCACCTTATCCGATTTAGAGTTTCGATAATACCAATTACATCTTCGGAATACGAAAGAAGATTTGAAAGCGTAGTTATCAGGACAATTGATGATAGAAATGTTATTACAGACCTAAGAAAACTTGGTTTCCAAACTAAAGCTGAAAGTGATTTTCTCAAATCTATTAGCAAATCCAAAGGCATCATTCTGGTTACAGGACCTACAGGTAGTGGTAAATCCACAACTTTGATGGCAGCACTATATCATATTATTGATCCTGCTATCAATGTTCTAACAGTTGAAGATCCTGTTGAATACCATATTAAAGGTGCAAGACAACTAAAAATAGGAAATAGATTTACATTTGATTCTGCCATCCGTTCCATACTTCGTCACGACCCGGATGTTGTTATGGTTGGTGAGATACGTGATAAAATCACAGCTGAGATTGCAATAAAATTGGCAAATACTGGACACCTTACTTTTTCTACATTGCATACAAACGATGCACCCAGTGCAATTTCCCGTATGTACAAAATGGGAGTAGAAACCTTCTTACTAGCTTACGCTATTAATATAATTATTGCACAACGTTTAATAAGAACATTATGTAATAATTGCAAAAAACCAATCTCAAAAGAGAGATGGCCTGCAGCTCTTGATATGGGACTTACCGAAGAAGAGCTTCAATCTGGAACGATATTTGAAGCTGGTGAAGGATGTAACAAATGCAATAATGGATATAAAGGCAGAACTAATATATGTGAAGCATTATATTTTACACCTGAGATAAGAAAAGCTATTGTAGAATCTGGTGAAGAAATAGATGAAGATGAGATCCGTGAACTTGCTGAAAGTCAAGGAATGCTATCCCTGATGGATTCTGGATTAGATAGAATTCGAACAGGAATGACTTCTGTAACCGAAATTTCTTATGCAACTTCAGAGGATTAGATCATGAATATACAAATGTTATTAGTATTATTAGCATTGGCACTTTTTTCAACTATGCTGTTGAATACATATAATATTATGCTTGATCAATCTGCTATGGTTTATGATAATATGCTATACTTACAGGGACAAAAAATTGCGAACAGATACTTTCAGAGAATTGAATCTGAATTGTTGGGTGATCCTCCAGTGTTTTATTTTACACAAATTCATTCGAATTACTCTAATATTAGTGAAACCAGAACCGTGAATAATGTCATTTATAATATTCAGGTTATTTCAACTTATTGTGATAGTTTAGGAAATACACCTTATTCAGATACTTTATTTCAAAAATTAGATGTACGCATTAATTGCTTATCGACAACAATGGATACTTTATACATTGGAACACTGAATTCTCCATTCAGCAAAGTTTTTTTTAATCGAGGATTTTAATTATGTCGAGTTTATTAGATGTCATAGGAGCAACAATAGCAGGAAGTGTAGTTCTTCTAATGATATTTACTGCACTTTTCAACATACAGGTGATAAGTTACAACACTCAACTTCAAATTAGTTTAAGCCAGATGTCTGAAGACCTGATTACAGGCAGGAAAAGTGGAGGTATAGACCAACCCGGGCTGGAAAGCATATTATCCATAGTCGGTGCAGGAGTCCCTACTACTACAGACCCAATAGTCGAAGTTACTTCAAGTAGTTTTAAATTTCTTGCACGAATAAATCCTACATCCAGTATAAGCACTTTTTATTTTGTACAGGAAAGTCAAACAGGCAATGGTTTTCCTTTATATGTTTATCAAAATGATATGTCTAATCCGATATCAGGTCCATTCTGGATGGCTGATTCATTGGCAATTTCATATTACGATGTTAATGACAATATAATTACTTCTCCAGGTTCTAATCATGGACTGATCCGTTCTGTTGAGGTAAATCTTACATTTTTCTATAATACATATCAACCTGATATTGATAAAAGGTTTATTAGGCATAATATAGTATTTTGGAAATATTTTAAAAATTTATATTTAGAGTACAAAAAATAGGAGTTAACTTATGTGAAAATTCTTAATCATTATTCTTTTAATGGTCACTGCTGTTTTTGCAACCATCCTAGTTTCTGTTCAAAATAAAAGCGGTGATATTTCGGATCTGCTCTCTTCTAATATGTCGGAAATCAAGGCAAAGTCTTTAAGCAATGAAGCTCTTATGTACAGTATAAGACAGTTGAATGAAGGTGATCTTTCGGTCAGTCAAACAGGTGTAAGTCAATCATACTCAAATTTTGATGTTCTGGATGGAACCATAGACAGTATCAAATATGTGATGGTCGGCTCCAGTGATACTCTGAGGGTAACTTCTTTTGTAACAGCCAATGTCAATGGTAAACAAACTCAATATCAAAGTTTAGCTGAAATTTATTATCATGACTCTAACCTTTTTGATAATGCCATCACTTGCTCAAAAGAACTCAGTGTTACTGGTCACTCAGACATCGTAGGAGATATTGAGGAAAATGTTGATATTGATTTTAATACAATTTTTGGCAGTACAATGGCACAGATGAGGGCTATTGCTGATAACGATTACGTGGATCCCCCAAATAATGTAAGTCCTATTAATGGAATTACATACATCGAAGGTGATGCGCACTTCACTAATCATCATTGGAGTGGCAGCGGTATTTTAATAGTTGATGGAGATTTCCATATGACGGGTGGTACTTTTGATGGCATTATATGGGTAGAAGGTGGAAGATTCATGATGTCCGGTAATGGACTTGTGAATGGATCAATTTTCGCTAATAGCGACCCTGATGAACAAACTAAAGTTACAGGAAATTGCGATATTTATTATAGTCAAACCATTGTACAACAACTATTAAGTACATACAATATCACACCTGATAGGGAGATCAAGATATTAAGTTGGGATAACTAAATCGATTAAATAATTAGATAATAGGGAGGCAACTGATGGGTAAATTATTAATAGTCGCTATATTGGTAATAGGAGCAATATTTGTATTAATCATTCTTTCAGTTCAAGATAAAACTGATGAGGTTCCGGAACTTGCATCCAGTAATCTCGCAGAATTACAAGCTAAAGCATTATGTCGTGAAGCCCTGATCTACGGGATGAGAAACATCAATAATGGGACTGTACCATTAACTACGGGGACCAATACACAAACATATACTAATTTCGAGGTTATGGAAGGCACAATAGACAGTATTCAATATACAATAAATACCTCAAATGACACTATAGAAATTAATTCTTATGCTACTTATCAAAATGAAGCTGATATAATCCAACATAAAAGCACTGCCCTGGTTAATAGATTTCCTACTTATGCTCAAGGAGCTATGTATGCAAACGGATCGATCAATGTGGGCGGTAGTGCAGATATCACAGGTGATATTATTCAGAACTGCGATCCACCCTTAGATTTTGAAGGATTTTTTGGTAGAACAATGGCAGAAATGGATTCTATGGCTAATAATCACTTTATAGATCCTCCCAACAACCCTGCGGGTTTTGAAGATATAACCTGGGTTTCATTTGCTAGTGAGGGTGGTGAATTGAAAGTGACGACGTCAGCTTGGACAGGAAGTGGAATACTTATTGTAGATGGTGATGCTCAGTTCTCTGGAGGTTCTTTCGATGGAATAATGTGGATTACCGGAGAATTATTCATTAATGGTAACAATGGTTTTGATGGTGCAATTTACGTGGAAGGCGGAATCACATATGAAGACGTAACCGTGCTCGGTAACTGTCAAATTACTTATGATTTAGATGCGATACTTGCTGCATTTGAAGATGCAACACTAACCTTAGATTATGATCTTAAAATTCTCAGTATATTTGAAGATGAATAATCTTAAAAAAATGAGTTGATGAGAAGATGAACACTCTAAATATAGAAAACCATGAAATTGAAACTTATAAATGGTGGTCAAAAGTACGGTGGTTCATTGTTTTAGTTCTATTTGCGATAGGAATATTACGAGTAACTCAGGTAAATCAGATTTACTCGATTGTTATATTTGTAACTACATTCTTGGGAATATGTATTTTAAATATTCTATTTTATCTTCAGATCATTAAAACCAATCCACTATTCAGCTCCTTGCAGATCATACTTGATATTGTCTTTGCTACTATTGTTGTTCATCTTACCGGTGGATTGAATAGTTCTTTTGTGTGGAGATATTTGATCGCTGTTATTACTGCTAGTCTGGCAATTGAGAATTCAGGGGGTATACTTGCTGCTATGATCGGTAGCATGTGTTTACTGATTTTGATCTTAATGTATAACTTTGGCTGGTTAAACCCTGTTGATGGTGTAGAATTTAAGGCTGATATACTAACCCAAACCATTTTCCTTCTCTCTTATACAGGTCTTTTTAGTGGAATAGCTTTCATCTCAAATTATTTAAGTAATATACTGAAACATTTTTCTACTTCATCGAACAGAAACACAGAGTTTTTATCTGACCGGAAAGTTGAGCTTTCGGGTTTAGAAATAGAGCTGCTAACTAATAAAAAACTTCTAGAAAAGTATCAGGAAGTTGTACATGAAACTGCTTTAATTTCCGGGTTAGATCACGACCTAAATAACCCACTTACTATAATTT
>JAQICU010000019.1 GCA_027858325.1 Candidatus Cloacimonadota bacterium | reverse complement strand
CAATTATAGTGATAGCCGAACGTAGGAAAAAACGCGAGACTCTACAATATATTCTCGGAGAAACAGAATTTTATGGTTATAAGATCAAAGTCAATAAGAGCGTCTTGATCCCGCGTCCCGAAACAGAATTGCTGGTAGAGAAGATCATTAAAGAAGAAAATAATGTAAATAGTATTCTGGAGATTGGTACCGGTTCTGGTGCAATTATAATTGCTCTGAAAAAGCATTTCCAAAATTCTATTGTTCTTGCATCTGATGTTTCGAATGATGCGTTGAAAACCGCTCAAAGGAATTCAGAAATAAATAGTGTTCAAATAGAATTCATAAAATCTGATATTTTCGAAAATATTGCTGGCAGGTTTGATATTATCATCTCCAACCCTCCCTACATTTCACTGGACGAATATGAACAACTTCCAAATGAAATTAAGGATCATGAACCGAAATCTGCACTGCAAGCAGAGAATAATGGTCTATACTTCTATGAAAAAATACTGCAGAAGGCAAAAGAACATTTGACTAAATCGGGTATGATATATTTTGAAATAGGGTATGAACAGGCTGAAAAGATAGCTGAAATTGCTAAAGAAAACGGATTTAGTAATGTACATGTTTTCAAAGATCTAAATGGTTTTGACCGGATTGTGAGAATTACAAAATATTAATACAATAAGAAAGTACTTGCAATATTATGAGTTTAGTTTATCGTAGCACATAAAAATTGTTAATATGTAAAGTTTTGAGGACAAGTATAAACCATATGTGGTTTAATTTGAATCTCACAACTTGGAAATAGGTAAAGTTATTATGACTAAAATAAACCAGATATTAGCGAAATGGATAACAGGTACAGTCTCTTCGACTGCCTATTTGAAAGGAATGGGTTTGAGCAATGATCTGCTTCACCGTTATGTAAAAAGCGATTGGATCGAACGATTGGGATATGGAGCCTATAAAAAGAAATTCGACACAATAGAATGGCAGGGAGCACTTTATTGCCTGCAAACTCAAATAAATCTAAGTGCTCATCCAGGTGGAAAAACTGCACTCGAGTTACATGGTTTAACACATTATATTCCCTTCAAACCCAAGATAGATTTGTTTGGTGCAAGTAAAGAAAGATTACCAACCTGGTTCATGATAAATAATTGGGGAAAGACGATACGATATTACTCTTTTGATCTTTTTGCAATAGATCTGAAACCATTTTTATTTTCATTCGACTATAAGAATTTTTCGATACTGATATCTTCACCCGAGTTAGCAGCATTTGAATTATTGTCTCATATACCGCAGAAACAAGGTTTTAAAGAAGCAATAAAAATATTTGATAATTTAGCTACGTTACGGAGTAATGTAGTTCAAATGCTATTGGAAAATTGCAATTCAATAAAAGTGAAACGACTTTTTCTATATCTGGCAGAAAATAGTGATCATTTCTGGTTTAAAGATATTAAAGTAAAATCAGTGAATTTGGGAAAGGGAAAACGTGTGATAGACATAAATGGAAAACTCGATAAGAAGTATAATATAACCGTTCCCAAGACTAATGCATATGATACAGAGCCAATATTTTAAGCAAGCAAACCTATTGTTGAGAATTCTCCCCTTTTTAGCTGGAGAATCGGATTTTGCTTTAAAAGGTGGAACTGCCATAAATTTCTTTGTCCGCGATTTTCCACGGCTATCCGTTGATATTGACATAACATATCTTCCTATAAATGATAGAAATACTGCCCTTCAAGAAATCTCGTTAATGTTGCTTAGATATTCAACTTATATTCAAAAGATTTTTCCAAATTCTCAGGTTATTGAAAAAAAGTTTAAAAATGGTGATCTGATCAAGGGTTTAATTGTTGTTAATGATAATACAACTGTTAAGATCGAGCCAAATCTTATAATTCGCGGTAGTGTCTTTCCTCCCCAGAATCTTTCTCTCACTGCGAAAGCAAAAGAAATATTCCAGAAAGATGTAAAAGTTCAAATCCTCTCTAATGCAGATCTTTATGCTGGGAAAATATGTGCAGCATTAGACAGACAGCATCCTCGTGATTTATTCGACATTACAAAGTTACTTGAAAATGAAGGAATAACTGAATCAATTCGGAAAGCTTTTATCATTTATCTATTAAGCCATCCTCGTCCAATAGTTGAATTACTGAATCCAAATAAAATTGATATTTCCAAAATGTTTGAAACTGAATTTATGGGGATGACAGACGAAGAGATTTCACTAAATACTCTACTTGCATCAAGAGACAAACTTATCAAGAGCATAAATTGCTCATTATCTAAGAAAGAAAAGTTATTCCTAATTTCTTTTAAAAATAAAAAACCTGAATGGAATTTATTAAGTTTAGAGAATATAGAAAATCTTCCGGCAATTCGTTGGAAACAATATAACTTAGAAAATATGCAGGAGCTAAAACATAACATAGCTCTTGATAAATTACGTACATTTTAGAAATAGGATAAAAGGATAAAACATGGATAAATTTGTAATAATCGGCAACAGAAAATTAACAGGTGATGTTAAAATAAGCGGTGCTAAAAATGCCATTCTTCCAATTATGACGGCAGCACTATTGGCAAAGGGAAAATCAATTTTTCATAACGTTCCACACCTGAATGACATTAAAATGATGGCGCATGTCTTAAGAGTTTTAGGAGCACGCGTAGAATATGAAAATGAAACATTAACTATTGATACAACCCATGCTGATTATTATGAAGCACCCTACGAATTGGTCAGTAAAATGCGTGCATCAATCTATGTATTGGGTCCACTTCTGGCCAGATGCGGTAAGGCAAGAGTTTCTTTTCCAGGTGGTTGTGCTATCGGAACTCGTCCGGTAGATCTTCATTTGAAGGTAATGGAAGCACTGGGTGCTAAGATCGAAATAGAACACGGCTACATAAATGCAACCTGCCAAAATCTTATGGGAGCCAAAATAAGATTTGAGAAAGTAAGTGTGGGTGCTACAGCAAATGCCATCATGGCTGCTGTGCTTGCCAGCGGCATAACAAATTTGTATAATGTGGCAAAAGAACCTGAGATCGGGAGTCTTATTGATTGTTTAATATTAATGGGCGCTAAGATAAATGGAAAAGATACAAGTCATCTTAAGATCACTGGAGTTAAACAACTGCAATCCATAGAAACCGAAATGATACCTGACAGGATCGAAACTGGTACTTTTCTTATTGCTGGAGCAATAACTGGAAGCAGAATCTCTATCTCTAATTGTATTCCTGAACATATTCAATCACTATTAGATAGACTCATCCAAGCCGGTTGTGAACTGATTATTGATAATAATAAAATTGAGATCATTCCACCAGCTACAATACTTCCGGTTAATATTGTTACATACCCATATCCGGACTTCCCCACCGATCTGCAAGCCCAGTTCATGGCTCTTATGACGCTCGCTCAAGGAGAATCCCGAATTGAAGATACGATCTTCCCTGATAGATTAATGCACGTTGCCGAACTGAATAGATTAGATGCTGATATATCATTAGAAAAACATGTAGCAGTTGTAAATGGTATGAATTCCTTAAGTGGTGCGATGGTGATGGCAACAGACTTAAGAGCAAGTGCAGCTCTGGTGCTGGCAGGGCTAGCAGCTAAAGGTGAAACAACAATTTCCAGAATTTATCACATCGACAGAGGTTATGACAAAATAGAGGTTAAACTGCAAAAACTTGGTGCTGACATTAAAAGGATCAAAGGATAATCTGTTATTAGATTTTGGGTACTTGATATAAAGAGGTTTTTATGAAAATAGCAGTCGCTATGAGTGGTGGAGTCGATAGTTCAGTTGCTGCTGCTCTATTATTACAAGAAGGTCATGAAGTTTTCGGGTTGACCATGCGTCAATACAATGCTAGAAAATCCGGATATAGCAAAAATGAAGGAATTGAAGCTGATATAAAGGACGCTCAAACAGTTTGTGATAAATTAGGAATTAAACATTTTGTGGTAGATCTAAAAAAGGATTTTAGAGCAATCGTTGAGAAAAATTTCATTGAAGAATATTCTGCCGGTCGCACTCCAAATCCATGTGTTATTTGCAACCCGACCATCAAATTTGGAAAATTGATGCAGGCAGCTTTCACATTGGGTGCAGATAAAATTGCTACCGGACATTATATCCAGATCAACGAAGAGAATGGTCAATTTAAGATATCCATTCCCAAAGACGCTTCTAAAGATCAAACTTATATGATCTGGAAATTGAATCAGTTCCAACTTTCCAAAACTCTTTTTCCAGTTTCACAATTCAATAAACCGGAAATTCGCAAAATTGCCGCTGAACTTGACCTTCCCATACATTCTAAAACGGACAGTCAAGAGATCTGTTTTATTAAAGATCATTATGAGGATTATCTGAAAGATCACATTGTGTTCAAGCCTGGAGATATCACCTTGCCTGATGGAAAAGTTATTGGCAAACACCGCGGTCTGGCACTCTATACGATCGGACAGAGAAAGGGTCTTAATACACCCTGGAGATGTTCGTTATATGTTATGAAACTGGATGTAAATAAAAACAAACTTGTTGTTACAGAAAATCCGGATGATCTACTGGCTGCTGTTTTTGAACTTGAAGATGTGAACTGGATTGCTGGGGAAAAACCGGAAGAATTTTCAGGAATTTCAATCCAGATCCGTTACAATAGCGGTCCTGTCCCAGTTAAGAATATCCAAGAAAAAGAGAGCTCACTATTAATCGAATTAGAAAATAGTACACGTGCTATTACACCGGGGCAGTCTGGAGTATTTTATAGATGTAATCAGCTGCTGGGCGGTGGAATTATAAAATGAGAAATCATTGATTAGGAATGAGGAATTATAAATTATGAGTTTTAAGTTGAAAAAGGGAAAGAAGAAAATTCATTTAATTGTTGGAGCCAGACCGAATTTCATGAAAATGGCTCCGCTTTATAAAGAACTCGCCAAATTTCCCCAAGAATTTGAGATAAAGTTGATCCATACAGGACAGCATTACGATGAACGCATGAGCAAATTCTTCTTTGATGACCTGCAAATGCCCAAGCCGGATGAATACCTGGAAGTTGGATCTGGAACACATGGAAAACAGACAGCAAAGATAATGGAACGTTATGAGAAAGTTCTGCTCAAAGATAAACCCGATCTAGTGATCGTAGCCGGTGATGTAAACAGTACTTCCGCTTGTGCTATTGATGCTGTTAAACTTCATATCCCTGTTGCACATTTAGAGGCAGGTTTGCGCAGTTTTGCTAGGTCTATGCCGGAAGAGATCAACCGCATTCTAACTGATGCAATTTCCGATTATCTGCTTACACCATCACCCGATGGAGATGAAAACCTTCTAGCTGAAGGTGTTCCAAAAGAGAAGATCTTCTTTGTTGGAAACATCATGATCGATTCGCTGATGCAGTACAAGGATAGAGCAAAGAAATCTAATATTCTCAATAGAATTGAGATCAAAAACGGATACGCTCTGATAACCCTGCATCGTCCTTCCAATGTTGATAATAAAAAGGGACTTCTCACTATCCTGAATGCTTTTGAAGAGATTTCAAGATCCATCAGCCTCATCTTCCCTATCCATCCCCGCACAACTAAGCAAATACAAATTTTCAATTTAGAAGATAAAGTAAAAAAGATAAAGAATCTACATCTCATCCCTCCGGTTGGTTATTATGATTTTCTTAAACTGCAAATGGATGCTGAATTTATTCTGACCGATTCAGGTGGAATCCAAGAAGAATCAACCTATTTTGGAGTTCCCTGCCTGACTTTACGACCAAACACCGAAAGACCAATTACAATTACAGAAGGGACAAATACTCTGGTAAAATTAAATACAATCGATATTATATATGAAGCTCAGAAAATCTTGTCTGGAAA
>JAQICU010000369.1 GCA_027858325.1 Candidatus Cloacimonadota bacterium | reverse complement strand
TGCAACATTAATAACCGCACCGATATTAAGCACTTTGAATGGATCGATTGTACGATCTTCATTTTCTGTATTATCCAGATATTGTTTCCCCACATATTGCAGTTGAGCAAAAAGATTTAAATTACCATTATTATATGCAAATTTTCCATTACTAATAATACTTGGGAATCCAGCAATTGTATTACCAGAGAGATCACTCACTTCTCCCCAACCATATAAAACAAATTCTTTAAAGTAATTATCACTGTAACTGAAATTACCTGATACTTCCAGATATGCAGGAAATTGCACTTTTGCAGAGAGTTCTAACCCTTTGTGTACTGTTTTATCAGCATTTCCACGAATGGGACTTTCTTCATCATCAACTCCGCCATAAGCTACAATTTCATCAGTAAAATTCATCCAATAGAATTTTGTTTTCAAACTCACTTGCCCGTCATCAAATCCATAACCAAACTCAAAATCTTGTAATTTCTCTGCTTTCACATACGGGTCACTCCAGTTGATCTTTTCTATGTCTCCACTATCAGAAAAAACTGTATCTGCACTTGCAAAAAGAGGAGCCACTCCCAGATCATCAGGTCCATCCCACGTATCATAAAGTTCACTATCTGTAGGTTCTCTCTGTGAGACTGAAAAATTCCCGTATATGTTAAAATTCTCATTTATATTGTAATTCACTCCAAATCTTGGATTGAAAAAATTGTAATCCACTTCATAAGCATTGAGATTTTCTCCAAAATAATTTCCAACTTCCAATTGTTCAAAGTTATAATTTATATGTTGGAAATGTAGATTCATCATTATTGAAAGATTGGAAATGGGTTTGAAAATCTCATTCACATAAGCTGTTATATATTGTTTTTCTCCGATATAATTGTAATAGTTCTGACCACTGAAATAATCAAGCGTGTCAACACCAATCACTTCTTTAATTTCACCCCAATGATCGCTATCGAACATACTGAGATAAGTTCCTGCGGTTAGGTTTCCTTTCTCATGAAGTAAATTGTATTGAGAAATCCAACCATAATGGTTTTTAGTTACCCATTTCCAACGGATTATGTCTGCTTCATCACCATTATCAATATCAACTAAACCATGTTCCCACAAGTTACGATCATACTTATATTGTTCGTAGAATCCTTTCCCATAAATATAAAAAACAGAATTGTTCACTTCTGAATTATCATTAATGAAATAACTGTGATGTAATTCAAAATGAGGTTGGGAAAAATCATCTACATAATTATCATAAGTGTAAGGATTGTGCTGGTGGTTTTCTTCCAGGTAGCCTTCCCATGATGCTTCCCAGGCTGCATGAGTTAGTTCATGCCCTGTATAGAAATTTAGCTCAGTAATTGATCTCTTTCCTTGCCTGGAAATATTTGTAAAAATCGACCAGAGATTTGAAGCGGAGTTATCTCGATAACCATCGGAAGCAACTTTAGAAAATCGAATGTTTGTGCTGTAATCACCAAACTTTTGGGCTGTTTTTAAACCAATTTTGTAAGTATTAAAACTTCCATAATTAGAGAAGATCTCAGTTCTATTTTCTTTTGCAAAAGAATTAGTTTGCATATTCAGTGACCCGCCAAAAGTTGAGATGCCGTAAAGTGAACTTCCCACACCTCGCTGGAATTGTATATCTGATGTACTCTCAGCAAAATCCGGCATATTTACCCAGTAAACATCGTGATCTTCCGGGTCGTTAAGCGGTATCCCATTTATCATCACACCAATTCGCTTCTGGTCAAAACCACGAATTGTGAGATGTGCGTTGCCCACTAGACCACCTGCATCAGAATAGGAATATACTCCTGGAACATCTTCCATTAGCATTGGAATTTCCTGTCCGAAATTGTTTTGCAAAACTTGTTCCTGAGATAGATTTGTGAAAGTTACCGGAGTTTCTCGTTCTTCCGCTTTTGTGGCTGATACTTTCATTCCTATAATGGTCTGTGGCTTCTTTATAAGCCAAATATTCAGGATAGATGTATCAAATGGATTGTGTTCCACAACTCTCTTTTCATAACCGATTCGTTCAAAGACAATTTTGAAAATCGCCGGTTTAATGAAGTTCAATTTGTATTCACCATCCGCATTCGAAGTTGCAGACAAGTTTATACTTTCCACATACACACTCACTTGATCTATTGGTTTGCCTGTTTGTGAATCTGTAACTTTCCCTGTTAATTGATCAGTGTACAAAAAACTTACGAATATAATTAAACTGGTTAAGGTTAAAATAATTTTTCTCATTTTCTTCTCCTTTTTTTGTTTAATTTAGGTTCTGCATAATTCATATTGAACTACTTATGTAGTTCTGTGCAAGTTTGATTTCATTTCATTCCACAGTTAAAACTGTGGGCTAATGATATACTGATTATTGATTTAACTCATAATTCCTGCCCTGTTGCATATTGGGGTCAATAGTGGATAT
>JAQICU010000209.1 GCA_027858325.1 Candidatus Cloacimonadota bacterium | reverse complement strand
TACCACAGAATCTGATGAAGAGGATGAAGGAGATGATTTCATTGAAATCGCAGAAATAAATTCTTATGGGTTTGAACTTCCTTTCCTGGCTACTTATAGGGTTGGGAAAGCCCTCGCTTTTACCGGAATGGCAAGATATAGTGGAGATTTCATTTCCATAGTTGAAGCTGAAACTGAAGAAGCATTTATGCTGAACAGATTAGGTTTTGTAGGAGGAATGTCATTAGAGCTTGGTCCTCTTTATCTCAGACCTGAAGTTGGAGTGGAAATGGCAACTCCCAAAAATGGTTCCTTTGGAGCAGCTCCTATTTTTGCTATTGGAGCAGGATTCGATTTTTAACATGAATGAATATGTAATCAAAAATTGGAACGATCTGCAGGAAAAACTCTTTGAAGATTCCTGGAATCCCAAGATTGGCAGATATAGATCTAAATTCGCTTTCCGGGGATTATCCGATCGTGATTATAAATTGGAAACCACTCTCATGCGATTGGGCGGAGATTACACTAAACTGGAAAATCATCTACTGAGGAATTTCAGTAAATATGCTCACCAGAATGTTGTGGAACGTGACTCTATGTGGCACTGGCTCTCTGTGGCTCAACATCATGGACTTCCCACCCGGCTGATGGATTGGACATATTCCCCTTACGTGGCAATGCATTTTGCAACTGAAAATATTGAGCAATTTGATGTTGACGGTGTTATCTGGGCAGTAGATTATATTGAGGTTAACAAGAATGTTCCGGAAGTTCTTAAGTGTGAATTACGAAGAGAAGGTGCAAATGTTTTCACCAGTAATATGCTGCTGGATCATGTGAATTCTTTGAGTGATTTTAAAAATCTTTCCCAAGAAGACCTGATGCTGTTTATCGAACCGCCTTCCATTGATGACAGATTCATAAATCAATTTGCTTTTTTTTCAATTTCATCTAATCCGCAGCTTGCTATGGATGAATGGCTGAAAAAACATCCTGATACCTGGATGAAAATAATTATTCCCAAAGAGATGAAATGGGAGATCCGGGATAAACTGGATCAAGCCAATATTACGGAACGGGTTTTATTTCCAGGCTTGGATGGTTTAAGTCAGTGGCTGAAACGACAGTATAGTCCTAAAGAGTAAGATAAAACCCTGCAATCGCTTCTTTCAGCAAAACTTGCATTTAGCAATGTCAGGGTTTGAAATGTGAGATGGAATTTGTGGAAGAAACCTTGAAAGTGTTAAGCTGGGAGAAGTTTTGAAAGAAACCCTTGCAAGGTTGGAGTAGAAAGATTAATGATTTATCAAAAAGACAATTATTACCACGTTTTCAACAGAGGATGTAACAAAGAAAAAATATTTTTAGCTGAATCAGATTATAAAAATTTATTAACTAAGATTAAACTAATAAAAGATAAATACAAAATTGAAGTTATTGCTTATTGTTTGCTGCCAAATCATTATCATCTTATGCTCTACCAAGTGTCCAATAAACTGATTTCAGATTGGATAAGAGATTTGTTTAATGGTTATGCTCAAAGATTTAACCGCAAATATGATAGATCAGGAACAATTTTCGAAAGAACTGCAAAATCTAAACTAATAACATCTGATAAATATCTGATTGATGGAACTCATTATATTCATTCAAATCCGTTTAAACATGGGATGGTGGATAATCCTGATGACTGGGAATTTTCGAGTCTTTCGGAATATCTTGGTGAAAAAAACGTACTTATAAGTAAGAGAATTTTGGAGAATTATTTCAATGAGGATTATATGTATCAAACATCATTTCAAGAATATATGGAAAGTAAGAAATTTAAAGAAGAATTAGATTAAAAGGAAACCCTGCAATCGTTTCTCTCAATGAAACATGCATTTAGCAATGTCAGGGTTTGAAATTGTGAGATGGAATTTGTGGAAGAAACCTTGAAAGTGTTAAGCTGGGAGAAGTTTTGAAAGAAACCCTTGCAAGGTTAAGGTTGCGGAACGGGTGTTATTCCCGGGATTAGACGGATTGAGCCAGTGGCTGAAACGACAGTATAGTCCGAAAGAGTGATTGCGATATTTAATTTCCTGCCAGTTTGAAGCTAATTAGATTTTTCATTTGATAAGCTCTATGAATTAATATTTAGTTTCTGTATAATTCAATTTCTCTAATAGTAAAATTTGTGCTCTACTTTCATTTATTGAAGTAGCTTTATCTTTTTTAATCTTTTTTCTAATCTCTTGTGACATCTTGAATGTACGAGTTGAGAGTGGCTTAGATCGTCTGTTTTCCCTCCTGCAGAATGTGCAATTTCATGATGCGCTTCTGCTCTTGTGAAATCTAGAGATTTGTTACATTCTGTACACATACCCTTTTGCCTAAAGTACAACATTCTCTTCTGTTCTATATCATGAAGTCTTTTTTTATCTCTAATAATAATTGGATTTTGTTTTTCAAACTCTTTGAGCATTATATCTAATCGATTTCGAAAAGAATTAGCAGTTGTCATAATTTTGGACTCGTGCTTATAACTTTTATATAATAAAAATTCTTTGCGATTCATTTCTTTTGGAGGTTTAGTATCATAAATTGAAAACAAATTAAGTTTTTGCATGAAGTCCTTCGCAAAAGCTGCTAATTCGTTCTTAAGATTTTGGTTACCAGCTCGTTTATGTCGTAAGTAAGAGATGAGTAGATAAAACGAAATGATATCTCTCATCTTAAAAGCTCCAAGCAACATATTAAGACTTTCAACTATATAATCTAAATTACCATTGAAGAATCTTAACTTGTTTTTACTTATTTTCTTCTCATATTTCTTAATTCCAAAAATTAGTGTTTTTAAATCTAAAGGAGGAAAAATCTTGTTATTAAAATCCCCTTCAAGCTCGAGAAGTAACAATTCTGCTGCAAGTTGTCGGAAGCGAAATCTCTTCTCTTTACCGAAATAATTGAAGAGCTTATGAGTTTCTCGTATCTCTCTAAAAGTGTTTTTAAATTCACCTCTATATGCATTAATTTTCTCAGCCTTATTCAATGGAGTACCTTCTTGTAAGCGTAAAAATGTTTGAAAGATATCTTCTTCTTTTGTTTCAGGATCATGACTTTTAAGTTTGGGCTATCATTAGTTTATCCATAAACTATTATTTCAAGAAACGTTTTTGCTTTTTTTCTTCAATCCATTTTTTGATTAAGTTTTTCGTTTTCATTTTTTTACCTCCACGCTATTTACTTTATACTATTGCAATCAGCGTGCCAAACATGTAAGTGGTTAAAGAATAAAAGTATACGCAAATAGTAAGTTGTTGGTATGTGTTCGAAAGTGAGCGAATTGTGTTCGAAAACGAACGGAGGAAAGGATGAGAAAATGTGAAATTTGAAATTGGGAATGATCAGAGAGA
>JAQICU010000192.1 GCA_027858325.1 Candidatus Cloacimonadota bacterium | reverse complement strand
AAAACTGCGATAGATACAATTTCTAAAAGAAATGATATTGCTTTGTTAGATCATGATGAAGAAAGAAACATACTTTTAGCTCCGACCATTAATAAAGAACCGAGTGAATATCTGCATGAAATGAGAGACGGAAGAGAGATCACCTGGAACGTTACTAAAGTTAATGCCGATGATGTCTGGGCTCAGGGATATTATGGTGCAGAAGTTATTGTAGCAGTTTTGGATACCGGTGTTAACTACAATCACACTGACTTGAACGATCATCTTTGGAGCCATCCCGATTATCCATTACACGGTTACGATTTTGTTAATAATGATAACAATCCGATGGATGACCATGGCCACGGAACACATTGTGCCGGAACAGTTGCAGGAGATGGAACTTCAGGTTCTCAAACAGGTATGGCTCCTGAAGCATCAATAATGTGTATAAAATTATTGGATTCATCGGGTAATGGTAGTGAATCTGTATGCTGGACAGCTATCGAATTTGCTGTAGATAATGGAGCCGATGTTTTAAGTATGTCCTTCGGTTGGCAGCATAGTTGGGGAACAAATAGAACAGGCTGGAGAAACGCAATGGACTATGTTTATGCAGCCGATGTTTTTGCATCAGTTGCAGCAGGAAATGAAGGTACTCAACAAGGTCAATACCCTATTCCTGATAATGTGAGAACTCCCGGAGATTGTCCTCCACCCTGGTTACATCCAGATCAAACACTGCAAGAAGGACTTTCCTCTGTAGTATGCATTGGAGCTACAGATATTAACGATAATCTTGCCGGTTTCTCCAGCAGAGGTCCGGTTACCTGGGAAAGTGTTACAGGTTATAATGATTATGCCTATAATCCCGGAATGGGGTTGATCCGTCCTGATATTTCTGCCCCGGGAGCTAATATCAAATCATTGGCTTATAATAGTAATACCGGTTATGAATCAGGATGGAGCGGAACTTCTATGGCTACACCTTGTGTTGCAGGAATTATAGCACTGATGCTTTCTAAAGATTTTACTCTTACTCCAGCTCAATTGGATCAAATAATAGAAGAAAATGTAGAAGTTGCACAAAATCCTAAAAACAATAATTTTGGTTCCGGAAGAATTGATGCTCTTGCATCTGTAAACGCAATTCCAACACCAAATACACCACCAAATCCAGCTGTAAATCCTAATCCTTCTGATATTGCTGAAAGTGTTGCAGTTAATACAAATTTAAGTTGGATGAATGGAGGCGGAGCTGCTTCTTATGAAGTATTTTTCGGTACTGATACTCCACCTACGAATATTGTAAACGGAGAAGCTGTAACATCTTCCTCCTATGAACTAACAGAAACTTTAGAATTAGAAACAGTTTATTTCTGGAGCATTAATTCTATTAATGATTTTGGAAATGCTGATGGACCCATTTGGAGTTTTACAACTGTCGGACCTGCCGATGAAGATTTTGAGAGTGGCGGATTTACTCAATATCCATGGGAATTCCAAGGGTATGAGATCACATGGCCCAATGTGAATCCGATAGAAGATTTTATTCTTGGAAATCTAATTAATGATGTAGAATGGAGTATTGACACAACGGAATTTTATAGCGGTGAAGCAAGTGCAAAATCTTCTCCGATAACAGACAATCAGGCTTCTTATTTGAGTTTGGAATTGAACGTAACTCAGGATGGCATGTTAATTTTCTGGTACAAAGTTGCTAGCGAATACAGCCCTTCCCAAACTTATTTCTTTGACGGATTATTCTTTATTATTGATGGAGAAACTGCAGATCGATTCCAGCCTGAAGCTGATGGATCTTCTCCATGGACGTATGCCAGCTATGAAATTGATGCTGGTGTTCATACATTTGATTGGGTTTATGTGAAAGACAGCAGTGTGAGCAGCGGTTCAGATTGTGCCTGGTTAGATTACATCACGTTCCCTAATGTAGCTCAACAACCTCCTGTTCTAATAATCAATCCTGAAGAATTTGTGTTTGAAGCGTTAACAAATGAAATTATAACTGATGAGCTTACAATAGAAAACACTGGTTCAGGAGGTGGAATATATTCTATTGAATTGATATATACCGGTGATTGGTTAGAACTTGATTCTTACTCTGGTGATGTTGGACCTGATGAGATTGATACAATATTACTTTCTATTAATCCTGATGGATTGGAAAACGGTGACTACGCAGCAGATATCAGCATTACCGATAACAGAAATGTTACATTAATATCTGTAACTCTCACTATTGATATGGTGGATGCAGGTAACGGATTGATCAATGTTAATACTCTCCTTGGTAATCATCCAAATCCGTTCAATCCGAGCACAACAATTTCATTCTCCGTGGCTGAGCAAAGTAATTTAGAAGTTTCAATTTATAGTATTAAGGGTCAAAAAATTAAAACTCTTATACAAGGTTATTTTGGTTCAGGTCTTCATAATACAATTTGGA
>JAQICU010000191.1 GCA_027858325.1 Candidatus Cloacimonadota bacterium | reverse complement strand
ACAAAACTTTCTTAATAACTCAGAAGTACAACTTCACAAACAATTGTGTCCGCAAGTACAACTTGCGAACAAGGATAAATTCTATTTCTTTATGAACATCACGTACAATAGTCTAACAGCAGAAATAATTAAACCCACAATATAAACCCAATAATTCAATGAAATGATCTCAGGGATCAATTTAATAAAAATGATAAGCAAGAACATTGCAGCCATTTGAGCAAGTTTGATATCCCAAATTGTGAAATGATTTTTTAATCGGTCATTAAAATAACTTATAAAGTTCATTTTTCCCTCCCTTCTTCTTCTCGTTAACAAGTTGTACTTGTTAACGCAATTTCTACTTAAGTTTCACTTACAACAATTTCAATAATAGTCATGAAGTACAACTTCACAAACACATGAGTTCGCAAGTACAACTTGCAAACAAGATTATCTCCCTATTTTACACTTCGATAAAAAATTCTAAATACAATTAAAGTGCAAGTGAAAAATCATTTTATCATATAAACTTGCAAAATATATTTGACCAAAAGACTTTCGTTTCAAAAGTTGCGTTAGAAATTATAAAGGAGAAGGAACTTATGAGATATTTTATTCGAGTGCTTTGCAAATTTGCTGGCATTACTCAGTTAAGTCTCTTTCTTTTACTCCCCTGTTAGGGGAATAATACAATTTTTACTATAAAACAAAATTTAATAATTTCATCCGGCTTCTCCGGCAATAACCGGATACGCCGAGACGAGGGAGAAAATATAAATGGAATATCCTTTTGAACAGATAGAAAAGAAATGGCAGAAGATCTGGAGTGATAAAAAGATATTCAATGCCAAAAACAATACAGATAAAAAGAACTATTATGTTCTTTCAATGTTTCCTTATCCATCCGGTGCACTGCATATGGGGCATGTTTCTAATTACTCTATAGCAGATGCAATAACACGCTATAAAATGATGCAGGGATACAATGTGATGCAGCCTATGGGTTACGATTCGTTTGGGATGCCGGCAGAGAATTTTGCCATTCAACATAATTCCCATCCTCGAATTACTACCGATCAAAATATTGAAATAATGCGGAAACAGTTCGATATGATGGGTTTTGGTATTGATTGGGAACGAGAAGTCAGCACTTGTCATTCGGACTACTATAAATGGGGACAATGGTTTTTTAAGAAGATGTATGAGAAAGGACTGGCTTACAAGAAAAGATCGTTTCAGAATTGGTGTGATAACTGTCAGACAGTTTTGGCAAATGAGCAAGTAGAAGATGGTAAATGCTGGCGATGCAGTAGTGTTGTGCGTCAAAAAGAACTGGAGCAATGGTTCTTTAAAATTACTGAATACGCAGAAGAATTGCTGGATTTCAGTGGAGTAATAGATTGGCCGGAACGTGTGAAAACAATGCAGACAAATTGGATCGGCAAAAGTTTTGGAACGGAGATCTGGTTCCGAATGGAAGATTCGGAAGATCTAATAAAAGTATTCACAACAAGACCAGATACGATCTTTGGTTGTACTTTCATGGCACTTCCACCAGAACATCCATTGGTTACAAACTGGCTCAAGCTCAAAGAAGAACCGGAAAATTCCAAAATGCACAAATTCTGTGATAAGATTATGAATGAAGATACAATAAACAGAACCTCGGAAGATACAACTAAAGAGGGAATCTTTACCGGCAGATTTGCTATCAATCCGGTTAATGGAGAAAAGGTTCAAATCTGGATTACAAATTATGTTTTGATGGATTACGGAACAGGTGCTGTGATGGCAGTTCCAGCTCACGATCAGCGTGATTTCGAATTTGCAAAGAAGTATGACATTCCCATGAAACTTGTTATTCAAAATCCGGAAGAAAAATTAATTCTGGAAGAGATGAAAGAAGCTTATACTGAGCCGGGAATTCTTGTGAACTCAGATAATTTTGATGGATTGGAAAGCACAGAATCAATGACGTCTATTTCAGAATGGATGACTGAAAACAACATGGGAAAAGTGACAATAACTTACAGACTGCGTGACTGGGGAGTTTCACGTCAACGCTACTGGGGAAATCCGATTCCAATTATTTATTGTGAAGATTGCGGAACTGTACTGGTTCCCGATGAAGATCTTCCCATCAAACTTCCTGAGAATGTCCAACTTGGGAAAACCACTCAGAATCCACTTCTTTCAGCTGATGATTGGGTTAATGTTAAATGCCCGAAATGCGGCAAACCTGCCCGACGTGAAACAGATACTATGGATACATTCGTGGATAGTTCCTGGTATTATGCTCGTTACGCTGATCCCAAAAATAATGAAATGCCGTTCAGTAAAGAACTTGCAGATAACTGGCTGCCGGTTGATCAATATATCGGTGGGATCGAACATGCCGTAATGCACTTGATGTATGCGCGTTTCTTCCATAAATTCATGCGTGATCTGGGAATGGTAAATTCAAATGAACCGTTCGCAAGATTGCTTACACAGGGCATGGTCACAAAAGATGGTGCTAAAATGGGCAAATCCAAAAACAACGCAATTGATCCGCAGTATATTGTAGATCGTTATGGATCTGATACAGTACGAGTATTCATGTTGTTCGCTTCTCCTCCTGATAAAGATTCGGAATGGAGTGATGAAGGCGTGAAGGGCGCATTCAGGTTTTTGAACCGAGTTTGGAGACTGTTTGAAGAAAATCTAGAACTAATAAAAAATATTTCTGTCACCCTGAGTGATCCGGCAATGCCGGATCGTATCGAAGGGTCAGACAATAAATTGTGTGCAGAAATTAAGAAGTTACGCTACAGTACACACTTCACAATTAAGAAAGTACTGAATGATATCGAGAATAGAATGCAGTTCAATACAGCTATCGCAGCAATCATGGAACATCTGAACAATGTTTATTCCATTAAGAACGTTGAAACATTGAATGTCGCTGAGAAAGTTATTTTCGTAGAAAGTTGTGTGGCTATTCCCCACTTGATGTATGTTTTCGCACCGCACCTTAGCGAAGAATTGTGGAAGATTATCGGAGAAGAGAATTTGTTACATGAAGCTGGTCTTCCCAAGTTCAATGAGAAATATCTAATTCAGGATGAGATCACTTATGTCATTCAGATCATGGGAAAAGTTCGTGGAAAGATAAATGTATCGGTTGATGCAACTGATGATGAAATAAAGAAACTGGCTTTGGAAGTGGAAAACGTGACGAAATCGTTGGAAGGAAAAGAAATCAAGAAGATGATAATTGTACCGAAGAAACTGGTGAGTATTGTAGCGAAATAGCTGGTTAGGGGCAACTCACGAGTTGCCCTTTTTATTTTAAGAAAATATTCAAGCTTTGATAAAATCATTTACTATTTACCTAATAGTATAAGTTTTGTTTCAGGAGATTTAATGAACTTGGTTACAATAATAATTATTGCTGTTGGTTTAGCGATGGATGCCTTTGCAGTCTCTATTGCCAGCGGTGTCACTTTAAAAAGAGTTCGTTTAAGTTATGCACTTCGAATGGCATTATTCTTTGGCGGATTTCAGGCAGTAATGCCTCTTATCGGCTGGCTGGTTGGAAGCAGTTTCAGCTCTTATATTGCTGCTTTTGATCATTGGGTTGCTTTTGGACTTCTGGCTTTCATTGGCGGTAAGATGATCTATGAATCAACCGTTTTAAAAGAAGCAGAAAAGAAGACCGATCCCCGTAAATTGATAGTCCTGTTCGTATTGGCTATAGCCACTAGCATTGATGCTTTAGCAGTTGGACTTAGTTTTTCTGTTTTGAATGTAACGATTGTAGAACCGGTTATCATAATTGGATTAATTACTTTCCTGCTTTCATTTGCTGGTGTTTACATTGGTACTAAAGCAGGTTCAATGTTTGAGAACAAGATCGAAATCATTGGTGGTGTTATTTTAATAGGTGTAGGCATTAAGATTTTAATTGAACATCTTTTCTAAATTGAAAAGTTGAGATTCTCTTGTTAGCAAGTTGCATATCTAAAAATAGTAAATATATTCATTAGTAAAATTTGCAAAGTATTTGCATTAACTAGTATAACTTGTTAACGAGATAATGTAAATATGATTGTTTTTAGAAATTGGTGCAGAAGGGGGGACTCGAACCCCCACAAGCTATTGCTCACTAGACCCTGAACCTAGCGCGTCTACCAATTCCGCCACTTCTGCACTTGCAATTGAAGAAAAAAAACACTGATTCAGAGTCAAGAAAAAAAGTAAATCCAATTCATTGAGTGTGTTATCTTAGTTTCAATTAGGATCAACAGATTTTTAATTGACAAATATATACTATAATTGAAATTCCAAAAAGTGTAAATTTAATAATGAGGAATGAATGGCATATTTGATATTAGCAAGGAAATACAGACCGCAAACATTTGAAGAAGTTTATGCTCAAGATCATATAACAAAGATACTTAAGAACACAATTGAGATGGATAGAACAGCACAGGCGTATCTTTTTACAGGTCCCCGAGGTGTCGGCAAAACTTCATTGGCAAGGATCTTTGCCAAAAGCCTGAACTGCCTTAATGATGGTCCTACAACATCACCCTGCAATGTTTGTCAAAATTGTACCGAGATCACACATGGAAATTCATCTGATGTTATTGAGATCGATGGTGCCTCTAATACTGGTGTAGAAGATATTCGTGATCTTCAGAAAGAGCTAATGTATGCACCCTCAAACTCACGGAATAAAATTTACATCATTGATGAAGTACACATGCTATCTAAAAACGCATTTAATGCACTTCTTAAAACATTGGAAGAACCACCTGAGAACGTTGTATTCATCTTTGCAACAACCGAACCTCATAAAGTTATTCCCACTATTATTTCCAGATGTCAACGGTTTGATTTTAAAAGGATCCCAATTCCTGCCATTATAGATAGATTAAGTTCTATTTGTAAGATCGATGAAATATCTATTGATCCAGAAGCATTGTTTGCTATTGCCAAAAAAGCCGATGGAAGTATGCGTGATGCACTTTCTTTGATGGATCAGGTTCTTGCTTACGGCAAAGATTACATCTCACTTGTTGATGTGCTCTCAATTTTCGGAATTGTACACACAGACATTTTTTATAAGATTCTACTTTTCATTATAGAAAAAAATGCCTCTGATATAATCAAGCTCTTGCATGACATTTTAGAAAAAGGAAATGATATTCAAGAATTCTTAAATGGAATGCTTGATTACATTCGGAATCTGCTTTTATTAAATCTTGAAATTGATATTCCCACAATTTCTGATGCTAATAGAAAACAAATGTTAGAAATATCTGATAAATTCGAAGATAATGATCTGATTTATATTATGAGCATTCTTATCAAAACAAAAATGGATATTAAAAGCAGTAGTAATCCCATTCTTATAGCGGAGATGGCATTTATAAAAATATCCCGTCTTGCTGAATTGCAATCTCTTGATAAGCTAATTGACACGATAAAGAAAGGAAAACCTGTTCAAATTGAATCCACAAAGCCAAAACCGATTCATATCCATTCGATTCTGAATAAGAAAGATGTAGTCCAGCAACAAGAAACTACAGTAATGCATGATAAAACTGAAGAAGTGAAAGCTGAAATACATAAAGAAGCTGAGCAGGAAAAACCAAAGATCGATAAATTAACTATTGAAGCTGTTGAAGAGAATCTAAATGATATAGCAAAAGTACTTTCAAAACAGAAACCGATAGTAGCTAATTATTTTGTTAAATGTCAAATACGCAACTTATCTAACAATTTCCTTCATTTAGCTTCTGCTAATTCATTAGCATTTGATATGTTAAAGGATGAAAAAGAACTCATTTCTGATATTTTTTCAAAACACTTCAATTTGAAGATTAAGGTAGATTTCACACTGGAGGAAGTAAAAATTAATAAAGTAATAACAAATCCGACCTTGGATGATATTAAACGAGAATCACCAACAATTGCAGAATTTATCGAAGATACAGATTCAATAATCAATTAATTCTGAAACCGTTCTAAATTTGTATACTTTTTTAGGTAATTCATTAATAAGTTCCTTTACTGCGTCAATAGTAGCTTGCCTATCAATTTCCTTTCCAGTTCTTTCTATCCCGGAATCGTGTAATACTATTATAGATCCGGGTTTAATACGTTTGTATATTCTGCTTAGAATAACTTTTGGATCTCTTTCTTTATAATCTTTTGTTGGAATATTCCACATTATCACTTTTTTATTTAGAGATGCAAGAACAGCAAAGGCTGAGAATAAAAGTCTACCATACGGCGGGCGAAAATGGATTTCACCTTTTACCCCAAGATCACGCAATAAATAGTCCGTCTTTTGTATTTCTTCTTTTATTTTACTCTTTTTCTTGAATATCAGGTTCTTATGAGAATATGAATGATTACCAAGTTCATGACCATCTGCTATCATTCTTTTTATTATCTCTCTATGTTTTTCAATTTTTTCACCTGTAACAAAGAATGTAGCTTTTATCCCCCTTTCTTTAAACAGATCAAGAAGCTCTTTTGTGAACTCCGGATGTGGTCCATCGTCAAACGTGAGTGCGACCAGATTCTCTTTGATCCTCACTCTAAAGATGAATTTTGGAAATACTCCCATTAATTTCTCTCCAATATCATTGACTAAATTTTAGCAATTTCAATATTTGAAATAGAAATTTATTAGAAAGGGTTCGCGGTCAAGGTTTTTGCATGAACAGCCGGGAATTATGGAATGTATGGAACTTATAATATACATATTTGCGATATTGTACTTCACGATAATATTCTCTTTTTTTATTGGGATTGTGTTTTTAGAGAATTCAAAGAATGCAAAGATCAATAATATTTCCGTGATCATAGCTGCCAGAAACGAAGAGAAGCATCTCCCCAACCTGCTTAATTCCCTGATATCCCAAAACTACCCCATTGAAAATTTTGAGATAATAGTTGTTGATGACAGATCAGAAGATAATACTGCAAACATCGGTAAAAAGTTCCAGGCTGAAAATCGGAATATAACGCTGATTCAGGTTAAGAATGAATCGAAGCACCTTTTAGGAAAGAAAGGAGCTCTGGACGCAGGAATACGAGCAGCTAAGTATGACATTCTCGCATTTACCGACGCAGATTGCATTCCAAGCATAAACTGGCTTAGACAGATTAATTCTGAATTTACTGATCACACCGATGTTGTTGAAGGATATTCT
>JAQICU010000189.1 GCA_027858325.1 Candidatus Cloacimonadota bacterium | reverse complement strand
GGATAAACTCTTAAAAAGTTGATCACTTCACGCTCAAAATCATCTTTAAAGCACTGGATAGCTTTAACATAGCCAAAGTAGTTGGCTGACGGTAACAGTCTTCCACCGTTGTCTGACCAGGGAAGAGTATTCTCATAGTGGAACGCACGTGCAGAAGAGATGATTTTCTGTATATTTGAGAGATTCTTTTTAGCAATCAGAATTTTGTTATACCTTCCAGCTTCATCTGCACCATATTTATTTTCAACTTCTGTTGATATCTTCTTATCGTATTTTCTGGCGGTCCAGATGCTGATGTTCAAATACACCAGCATGGCTTTATCGTTAAGTGACATAATTTTCCTCCTATTTTTTTTAGAGCACCACGTCGGCATGTTTAATAGCCCACGCGGCAAACTCTTTAGTGTTAGCGAGTAACTTATTTCTCTTGATGGCGTCTTTTATCAGCAGCACTTGAAATTCACCGGGCAGTCTGTCGGTGTATTTGATGATGTTCCCAAAGCTCGTTTTTTTGGCAGATGCAGATATAGCTCCACATACTGCATACAGTACTGATGGTTCGTCAGGTACATCTGTACCCATCGGATCAGCGATCAGTTTTTCAATATCGGGAAGATCTCTATAGACCTTTAAGAACCCCAGGAACTCGGCAGCAAATCCTTCTCCTGCTGCTCCCGAGATCATCTCAAATTCTGTATTTTTAGGCAACCCAGCATTCATTATTTTACCTACATTAGCTACTGTTCTCGGATTGGGTGTATTGATTATATCACCGGTAGGTTTGAAGTCATGAAGAAGGTTTGGACGGAATCTGATAAAAGCAATAAGCTCTACCGGCATATCGTTCTCTATAGCCCACTCTACCCAGTCATCTATGTTAACTTCTAATTCCAGAATCGAAGCGAAACGGCTCTTGACCGGCTCCAGTATACCTTGAACGGCTGCACGATCTTGTCTTCTGTTAGTAGCTGCCAGGAATACAACATGGTCTGACACCTTGTGGCCATTGATCCTTCTGGCTAACAACAACTGCATTGCAGCTGCCTGTACTGACGCCGAGGCTTGTCCCAGATCATCCAGGAAAAAGACAGTGGGTCTATCGGCATTGATGATATTTAATAGATCACCAAAAGGCAGGAACGTTGCTCTATGTTCTCCCTTTACCGGGAATGGCAATCCTTTGAAATCAGTTGGATCACTAACTACCGGATGTGATACAATCAGTTCTGTACCTGTCTCCAGACAGGCTTGAGTTAAAATTTCCGTCTTACCAATACCCGGACTTCCTTTGATCAGCAGCGGGTATTTGTGCTTTATGGCAAATTTGATTGCCTGGTTTAATTGTTTTGGACGCATATTTTTCTCCTTATTTGTTTTTGGACATAAAAAAAACCGGATCAATCCGGTATCATCGTCTTAACTCTTCATTGAAAATTTCACATTTCCAATTTTACATTTTACCTTACTCTCTCAACAGCTCTCCTTTGGTTTTCTCATAGTTGCAGACATAGGCTTTACCATCTTCGATAAAATAGCCCCAGCGCTTGCCTTCCTCTCCTATGAACTCGATCTCTCCATCCTCTAAGAACGGAGCCAAATGCATTACCCAGATTTCATCATTGTACCATTTAGCATAGTTGTCTTCTAAGTAAATATCTCCGCCTTGATCTACTATCAACAGATCAAGTTCATATTCCCAATCCTCCGCAATTCCGGAAGCGATCTTCAGCTTGACCTCTGCCAGTAGACCTTTGAGCATTTCAACATTTTTTACCTTGCAGTCGAAATTCAAGGAACTATAATATCCCATAGGTCTGCTCCTAATAAGCATCTTTCATCTTTTGGGAAATAACTTGAACTTTAAGATCATCCAGAATATTATCTTCAAAATCATCTATTGATAATACCTTCTGCCAGGAGTTTAGTTTTGGTACTTCTACCATAGTAACAGATTCATCATCTTTATGTTCTCGATAGAAAAGGATGATGTTGACGAATTCTTCAAAAGAGAAATATTTTTCATCAACCTCAACACGCAGCCTGCCTGATGTAAGTCTAAATATCGTATAATTTCGCTCGTAGATGTAATTACCGTAAGTCTGTTTGAAGTTGCTGATAGTTAAGATCGAGTTGCTATAGGATGAGGTGTATTCGATCCTGCCAGTTGCCAGCTCTTCCCATTGAGTGGCATATGCTGTATCTTCATATACAGCATCATCAATATAGTCCGATTCTTCCCAGATATCCTCTTTGATCAGAGAGATTGCCTTTTCCATATCTATCTTACTCCAATGGAAAGAGGAGTACCTTTCTCCACTCGGGAATCCATCAAAATAACAGCTGTAGGCAATAAGCCCATTCTTCTTAGGAAAGATCACGACAGCATTACCGGGATTGTAGGCATAGGCGGTCAATACGGTATCTTTCTCGATATATTTAATGATGGTCCTGCTGTTGTTATAAGAGACCTGATGATAGTGCTGATTTCTCAAATCAGTTAAGACCTTTTTTCGATCTATCATCCTCAAGACATCGCTTAATTTGGGCATACTTTCTCTCTTGTTCATATCACTTCCCCTTTCTAGGTGTTTCTCTTTTTCCTTTTTTCCGCTCTCTCTTTTCCTGTAAGATCGTCCAGATCAGAAAGCTGATCTCTCTGATGATCTCTACTATGATGCTGCTGACTTTGGCCATGATATCTCCTCCTTTGCCGTTTTTAAATTATTTTTCATCTTTTTGTAGTTCTGAAAAAAATTACAGTATCCGTTGACGAGACAGTAATCTTGACACCTTCGGGGTAGGGACTCACGTATTTCAATATTAAGTTTCTCTCTATCCTTATGAAAAGAGATGAACCTGGAGGCGAGTTCTCTTGACTCGAAGAGTTTCAGTGCTCTTTTATTCCCTTTTTTCATCACAGCAAACTTTTCCGGATCCTGCCAGCGCTGCGCCAGGGTACAGGGTGCTATTTTATCATCAGGAAGTTTCAGGGCTGTTTCAAGCTGGGAAAGCTTCTCCTTAATGAACTTTTCGGTTCTACTCATTTTCCAGAGCTTGATGGGCACTATCATTACCTGTTGGGGATAATCAGATTCAATCCTGGACTTTAATTTACTCCAGTCGCGAAATATGGCAATAACCTGGAGTCTTTCAACTGGAAAATTTGCCTTAGCATAGAGATACGAGTAGATGTTCAACTGTTCGGTCCACTCTTGGAGCCTCGATCCATAAATATAGGTCCAGACGCTTGTAAATTTGAAATCTGAGATCACGCTGTTCTCATATAGGTCTATCCCGCCGGATATGATTTTGCCGCTGATCTCACAGGATAGTCTCTCCTCATTCAGGGAGTTCTTTGATTCGCTTTTTTCTAAAACCTTATGCATGGCGCTCCCCATAAGTGCCCAGATCAGATCCGAGGCCTCTTCCTGCAGCTCTCGGGCATACCGTTTCTCCAGGACGAATATCTTAGCTGATTTTAAAAGTTGGGTAACTGAGCAAAATTGTTTTTTTTCTCCAGCTCCACCATACCAATTTTTACTGATGCTTCTGAAGATCGGAGCGGGAATTCCATTTTTGTTGGTGATCTTCATGCTGCCTCCAGTTTTTTGAGTTTTTTCTCCAGAGCTTTTATACCTTGAGTGTCGGTTGAGAGTATCTGGCGATAAAAGTTTTTCTTCACCTGCTGGGAGATTGCACTTTTTACTTGTTCGAGACGAGCCAATAGTACCAGTTGTTTTTCCAACAATCTCAACATCTCCATACTCACTTGGGGATCTTTGAGCAGGGAAGCAAATTCGCTCAGCTTTTTGGCGGTGATGAAATTTTTCTTGTTCAACTTCTCCATTCTACTTTTGATGCTGTTGATCAGGATGGTCATCCCTTTCCGATTGCCTACTGATGAAACCCTCTTCTTGACAGGCTCTCCGCTGTTCAGCCATTTTAGAATAGTGTGAGCCAGCTCCGGCCCCGGCTTTTTAAACACAGACTGCTGCAGAGCCGGACAACGGGTCTTGCTGATAACCATAGTACTGGTCAGATCCATATCGCCAACAATATCAAATTCGTATTCCAGTCCATCGCGCTGAATTGGCTGAAGTCCTACCTTTCTAACAAACGTTTTTCCATTATCGGCTCTCTCCAGTGAATAATCGGTCTTGGCACGCATAGTTACTATTATATGCAGCTCCGATTTCAAGATGGCATCGATCATCTGATTGTGCAGAGGCGTTACCTCCCGCCAGGCAGCGAAACTGTTGGCTGTTTTCAGTCGCGCCGCTGCCTTATCGACCAGCTCCAGAGCACCGTCAGCTCCGTTCCAGGCATGCGACAGCGAATCGATAATAAGGATATCGAATTTTTGAGCTTCAGCACTTTTGATGGCTTTGATAAAATTATACGGATGAAAATTTTCCAGCTCCAGAACGCTGAACTTGAAGATATCGGCATATTTTTTGGCTGAACCTCTCTCCGTGTCGATGAGTGCTGTCTTCTTGCCCAGCTCTGATGCCATCAGAAGTGCGCTGTAGGTCTTGCCAGATCCGCTGGGACCCACGATTGCCAGACGCAGTTTTAACTGCGTTTTGGCTGCTTTGACAAATGGTAATTCTTGATCTTGCATTTTATTCCTCCTTTTTTTAGTCTGCTAATTAAAAAATGTTAAAATCTAAAATAAGGCACCTGCATAACTGTCGAAGAACTGCTATACAAATGCCTTTATTACTATATGACGTATTTGAGACTGATTCGCACTCTCAATTAGAGCTTTTACCTGCTTTTTTAATATTCCTCAGTGAAATGGTTAATCTAACAACTAGAAAGAAACTCCAACTTATTTATCTTCTTTCCAACAACAATAAAATAGTTTGAGTTCGGTACTTTTTTAATATTAGGCTCTATTGGTGGTAACTTAATAAATTTATTTCACACTAAAATCATATGTTTAGTCATCCTCCGCAATCCAGGTAACACGTTTTCGGTTCTTTATAAGATCTCTAGTTAAATTATAACGAGTTTTACCCACAATTCTAGCAAAAGTTCTTTCAAGTTTCTTTGACCAGTATTCAGCCTTTTCTAAATGAGGTAGGAGCTTATTGTATCGTTTTTTGCGTCGAATAAATTGCAAATCCATTTTCTCTGAGTAAGAATTGAGATCTCTATCAAAGCGCTCATCCCGAGCTGCCTCTTCTGTTTCGAACAGTTTACGTTCATGGTTTAGTATCTCTTCTGGTGAAGCAATGGAGAAATAGGACAGAAAATTTACCAGAGAAAACCCGTAAATATATCTGAAATCTACATGAAATTGATATTCGGGATGATCATCGATCAACGCCTCACATTTATTCTGATTATAATTTTCTATATTCCAAAAATAATATCGGAACTGTTTAAATTCAGTCTCATCAAGTTCTTTATCGAATTTCTTTTTCCATCCACTTATAAAGCGGTTAGAAGGAAGAGCAAACAAGATAGAGCACTCCAAGAATCTTCTTTTATCAGAATTGGTGATTATTTGCTCGTTCAATAAAGCTTGAAGGAAATCACTATTTTTTGGCAACTTCATCATAGAATCAAAAACTTCTGGAAACTCAAACTCTTTGCGGACGTTCTCAGAAGTGTGCAGCGTTTCTCCTGCAGCCAGTTTGCTCTGGTTTTCTTTAATAATTTTTCGTATCTCTTTAGTAGATCTGCATTTAACTATAATAGCTTCTAAGTCTGATGCTGCCAGTGGGTATAAATTTAAATCCCTTAAAATCTTTTTTATTTCATCTCTTCTGCAGCCCCGATAGATCAATAATTTGATGAACTTCTCCTCTGGAACCATTAAATCTAAAGTAACATTACCTCTAGAAGCGGTGTATGAAACAGCTTTGCTAATATTTTTCTTTTTCATTTAATTCACCTCTTTCATAATATTTGTATCCTGTTCGTTTTGTTTTCTTGGGCGTGACCTATTGTTTAACTGGTCACGAGTATAATTATAGCGTACTTTCCCCGTGATTCGTGAAAAGATCCTCTCCAGTTGTGTTCTATAATAAGCCTTATCAACTCTTTTGTCATTTTCCATTGTTTTCTCAAGAAACATAAATAATGAATTTTGCTGAGCAGGTGGAAGATAGTAGTCTCCTTTTTGAAACTTCTCCTCCCGCATATGGTTTTGTCTACTCCAAGCCAATTGCAGCTTGATCTCCTTTTCCTTTGGGGTAAGCAAATGGTGATGACTCAGAAAACTAATATGATCCTTATCAAATAGAGCTCGGTGTTCCTGATAGGCGCTGTTGTGGGGATCCTGCCTTAGATATTGGAGTAGCCCTTCCTTAAAATCAACTTTAAGATTCCAGAAATAGTATCTGAATATTTCTAACTGATCTGTAGTTAACTTTTCCCGGAATTTTTCATACCAAGCTTTTTTTAGCCGTTCAGGATCTAGGCTAACCATTATGGCATTTTCCAGAAATGATCTTTTATCTCTATCAAAAATAATTTCCTTTAGCGGAAATAGACTTAAATCGGATTCCTCTTGCAGCCACTTGAAGAGAGAATGGTAAGTGTCGGTGTCATGAAAAGTTTTTCTAACATCCGCAGATTCAAGCAATTCAGCACCGCCATCAGTATCATTACATTCATCATAGATCCGTTTCATGCAAAGGCCGGGGATGGTGTTAAATCCTAGCTGCTCCATCAAACTCTCAACCATTTCATTTGTATAGCCGGCATAAATGCATACTTTGATCAGGTTGTGGTGCGGGGTGATAAAGATATGATGAGGCGGCACTGGATGTGGCTTATCCTGAGACATGAATGACCCATATTTCTCATCACTTATAGGGCTAACCTCATCCCGGTTCAAAGGACCACCAAGCTTATCAAGATTTGCAGTTAGAGACCTTAGCCGGGAAATGCTCTTCCTATTGGGAGATTTACCATTCTCAAGGGTAGTATTGATATCTTGTATAGTTCTATTGCAAAGCTTATTAATATTCTGTTTGATATCGTTTTCTTTAGGTGATCCCAGCATATTGATGATCTCTCTAAAACCTTCATTCAAGGAATTAATATATTGTTTTCCATATCTATTTTGTTTTTGCTCATTTCTCAGATATGCTGCAAGTTCCTGCTGGTTTTTATTGTTCACCTCAAAATAAAAGTAACAATATCTCTTATACTCATCCTCACTAATTTTTTCCAGGCCCAGCTCTTTTGTCAATTCCTCCATTAAGCTAAAATCTTCGAGGATCAAGGCAAAATTTTCAACACAGCTTCTTTTTTTATCATCTTGCAGAATTTCTGTAGACTTGATATCCTTTAATTTTCCTCTATCGTGGAGCGAAGTAGCAAATGTCACATTGTTGATCAGTGCGATGAGATCATCCTCATATTCATATTCCACAATTACAATATCATTAATAATAGGTTGTTCCCCATTTTTATACCGAAGTTGATTGGCTTTGATCATTGACCTGGGTACAGATTCACCATCAAGGATCTTCCTAACCTTATTTATATCCGATGTGTCATGTGGCAACTGATGCAGCATCAATATATCTATGATTGCTTCATCGCCTAAACCTGCCAGAATCATAGCACTGATAAAATGCCTTGTTGTGATTATTTTATCCATTTATCTCTCCTTCTCATTTTTTTTTAAATTATGAAGCTTTCTGATCTGATAGTTTTGATTTTCCTTATGCAAGCGAAGTGCGCGCTCTGATTCAATTGCCTTATACTTTTCAAACAAACCAGGTGATCTCTTCTGAACAGATTTATCCAACTGCTTATCCTTATCAGACTTGCTGCATTGAGTTGAACCTAGACTTAGAAGAGAATAAAGCTCCTTTGATGCATCATCCATAGAGGCAAGCCTTTTTAGTGTTAGATTTGTCAGTTTACTGAAATTTTCATTGTAACTCTGCTTATCTTGCAGACCGAAATACCCAAGAAAACAGCTAACATCTCTTCCCACTATTTTATTATGCAGACTATAAAATTGATTAAGTTCATGCAGTTTCAAATACTTACGTAGCTCTACTTTTGTTATCGCGTCTACATCCCATAAGAAATATTTGTAAGCATCATAGTTTTTTCTAACTATTCCCACGGGCTCATTTATTTGCCAATAATGTTCAATTTCATAAAATTGTAGTCCAACCATTAGCCCACACTCAATAAATTTGCGAAGTTTATATTTTTGTAAGATCAGCTGCAATGACTCCGGCAGGATCAGTTCAAATGAGCCATTGTCCAGGGTGGCCTTTGTTAGAGCAGCAACTATCTGATCAACGATCTCTGGGAATTCAAACTTAGCCCTAACAACTTTATATAACACTAGCCCCTTATCAGTACCTATGTTATTCTGGTTACGTTTAATCATTTTCCCTATCGTCCTATTTTTCTTTTCTTCAGCTACGATCGCATTGTATTCCGCCTGTGTGATATTCCCAACATTCCAATTTTGACACCATTCTGAATAGTCTACCCAAGGAATACCACAATAAACAAAAATTAATAGAACTTTGTTATTGGGCGGTAGAAGCAGGTAAGGCATAGTATTGCTCATTGTTTTTCCTCCACTAGTGTTTTATCTGGTCGTGAACTTTTTTCATAATATCCCCGATCAATTCTTAATAAATATCCAGCAGCTAAAGCCTTTCTCAGGATATGCCTTAAGTTGTCGTAATCACTTTTATATTGGATATTAAGCAGATTTTTGAACCAGCTGAGATGACGAACCTCACCTGGTGTTAATAAGGCAACTGCATCATTGATGATTTTATGGTCTCTTTTTGCCTTAAAGTAAGATCGAGAACGCTTTCTTTCTATTTCCCGAGCTGACTCAATTTGCTCATAGCCATAGTAAGAATAACCTGAAATCCCTATCTTTAGCGGCATTAAGATATCTTTTTTCTTCCAGCGCCTCAGAGTTTCCTGGGGAATGCCACAATACTTTGATAGCTGACCTGAAGTAAGCAACATATGAATTTTCGTTTTTTCTTTCCCCTTGTTCACATAATATCTCTCTGGCAGTTCATCCGTGTTGATAGTAAAGACAGCTGGATCAAATATGATAGTTCTATTAATAAGTATGAAATCTAAAAGAGATGGCCCTGCAGAATCCTGCGCTGCTGTAAAGATGGAGATATTACCATTTACATAGAGCCGAAGAACTTGATCATCACCCGCTTTGAACTCAATGTACCGTTCATATTTCTTAGGATCATACCCCATAATATAATAATGGCAGCCCAATTTAATCAGAAGAATCTTATTCGCTATAAGTAATCTTGTTAGGAAGCTATTCTCCCAGATGGGACGGGCAGATATAAAAGAGCCGTCTGCCTGGGTTAAGGTGATAAAACCACGTTTATTGGAACTTATAGGAGCTTTACCCTTTAACATTTTCATTCTTTCCATCCATTTTAATAAATTCATACCCCGCAAAATACAGATTGTAGCGGAGTTCTAATCCTCTCGCGTATTGCTCCCTAATTTCGCGTAATTCTCCACCATTAATTAAATGATCGGCTAATTCAAATGCGTTCTCTTTAGTTACGATAGCCAATAGCTCTTTCCATCGGGAGAGCGGTAATTTCTGATATATTTCGTGAGGAATCTCCAATTTATACAATTTTTCGAGCACGCTTACCAGCTGCATAAGGTAATGACCACTAGGAACAGATAATCTGGGATATTTCTTCAGTTCCCTATCTAATAATTCTTCAGCACCCACGTAACCTCTAATTTTCTTCAATTCAGCCAACTCATGGATCAGAACATACTCCCAAGTGGCAGCATGGTGAACAAGTTCGTTGATTTTATTGAATTTGTCGTCATCCATATTCGCTCCTTCTAATTTTTAATTTGACATCTTTTAGCTTCACTCTATATTTGCAATATATGTGCAATAGCGTATATGTCAAGACTTTTATGCGTATTTGCGCATTTTTAAAAATCCTAGGAAGAATTTATTATGAGTTTTGGAGCGAAATTAAAAAGATTAAGGATAGATAACAGGCTGACACAGAAAGATTTAGCACGTATGATAGGTGTTCAGCAAACGACTGTGGCTAGATATGAAAATAATATTAATTTTCCTTCAACATTTGTGCTGACAACTATTGCAAAAATATTAAATACTGATATTTCTTGGTTGATCTTCGGAGAAAATAGAGGTATGTTAAATGAGCAGAACAGATCTTTTTTAGATGAGTTTAAACTACCATTGAACGCAGAAAATCAAAGTTTGAAAGCTGTAACTCAAAGAGCTCCCAGAATTATCAAGGAGATTGCAAAACAAGGAAGAGACACAGGGAAAGATACAGAAATAGAAGATTCAGAAATGCCTAATAAACTTGACTTCTTAACAAAAGAGAACCTGGAGCTAAAGAAAATAATTGCCGATCAAAATGAGAAAATATTGGAACTTCAAAATAAATTGATTGAACTATTAGAGAAAGATCCAAAATAGCTCATAGCTTCGAAGATAATCCTAACATAATTATATGATTATCCGTTTGGAAAACAATAAATACAGCTAAACACACCTTATTTCAATTTCAGTTATCAATTCAAACCTTACAGAAATAACAAGAGCCACCCGTTTGTCGACGGATGGCTCTTGTTTGATATGAATTTTCTTTTCAAACTAATAATCTGAAGCTGAACAAAAGCAAAAGACAGTTCCCTGCTTTTTCATTTAAGAACCTGAAAAGGTATTTTTCTACTCTGAGCGGATGGAATCTATTTTTTTTCTTCTTTTTCTTCTTTTCCTTCTTTTTCCGGATAGACCAGAACATGAATTTTTGCAGCACGAACCACAACTTTAGAATGACCCTTGCCTTCTTTGTCTTTCCACTGATTACCTTTTAGGACTCCTTCCACAATT
>JAQICU010000143.1 GCA_027858325.1 Candidatus Cloacimonadota bacterium | reverse complement strand
GGAGTAATTATGAAAAAGCTATTTTTATTTATAGTAACAGCATTGTTTTTCACGTCACTTTTTGCAGATGCAGCAATGCCATTTAATGAGGAATATTTCCTACCCAACAGAATAATTGTGGGATTTGAATGGGATGCAATTGGTAACAGAGAATGTATTTTGGATTATGAAATGAGTGATGGTGTAGTTGAAACCGGGATTGCAAGTTTTGATCAGCTAGCCGAGCAATATGGATTTGTAGATATAAAACAGCGTATTGATTTTGTGAAGGATGTGGATTGGAACGATAATGGACTTTATCCGGGATGTATTTATAACATCACTCTGGCAAGTAATGATAATATCGAAACGGCCATTGATGCACTTGTAGCCGATCCTAATATTATCTACGCAGAGTATGAACCGGTTTATAAATTTGATTATGTTCCCAATGATGCTTCTTATGATATGCAGTGGTTTCATGAAAATATTCGAAGCGAACAGGCCTGGGATTATATAACTGGAAGTGAAGATATTGTCATCGGTATTGTGGACTCCGGTATCAACTGGAATCATCCTGACTTGCAGGATAATATCTGGATCAATGAACCTGAACTCAACTCAACATCCGGTGGATCTCCTATGACCATAAACTGGACAGCCGGAACTGTTTCCGGTGGTAATGGAATTGATGATGATGGAAATGGAAAGATAGATGATTGTATTGGCTGGAATTTCTATGGTACTCAAAGTAATCAGTCATATCAAGGGTTTGTAGATAATGCCCATGGAACCCACGTTGCCGGATGTGCAGGTGCTGTTGGAGACAACTATATTGGTGTTACGGGGCCAATGATGAACGTTAAGCTAATCTCATCCCGCCACTCACCAAATAATGTTGCAACAAATTCAATTTGGTATGGCGACCTGGGAATTAGATATTGCGCAATTTCAGGTGCTGATATTATTAATTGCAGTTTTGGTGGACCCGGCGGAAGTGCTACCTATAATAGTGCAATTAATTATGCCGTGGGACTTGGAGCAATAGTAACATGTGCTGCAGGAAATGATAATATAGATCTTGGAATTCCAGGAAATGAACACTATCCCGGCAATGCTACCAATGCAGTTTGTGTTGCATCAACCGATCCTAATGATGCAAAAGCATACTCTTCGAGTTATGGAACCCCGGTTGATGTTTCCGCACCCGGTGAAGGGATATATTCTACTGTAATTGGAGGTTCTGGTTACGAAAATTATAGTGGCACTTCTATGGCTTCTCCAGTTGCGGCCGGTGTTGCCGGTCTTATTAAATCTGTTCATCCTGATTTGACCCCTCAGGAACTTAAAACCAGATTGGAATACACTTGTGATAATATTGATGCAGTTAATCCTGACTATATAGGCATGTTAGGTGCTGGTCGCGTTAATGCTTTTAAAGGAGCAATGTACGATCTAATACCTAATCTTACTGTTGCTGAAATTAATTTGGTCGAACAAACTGGCGACGGTGATGGTGTTCCTAATCCGGGTGAGGTTATAGATCTATCGATCAACCTGGAAAATGATACCTTCTGGCTTGATGCAGAAGATATAACAGCTACCCTTAGTTGCGAAGTTGCAGAAGTAACGATGCTCAATGATGAAACTACATATTCTGATCTTGCATCCGGATCAAGCGGTTGGAATTCAGGTGATCCCTTTAGCTTTGAAACTCCTGCTGAACTTTCTGATTTCACCATTCCTTTCACTTTAACCATCTCAGCTAATCCTACTGCTACCTGGCCTTATATTGCTGAACATGAAGTAGAGGTTGAATTAACATTAGCTCAAGCAGGCTGGCCTTTGGTTTTAGGAAGTGTTACCACATCAAGCGGAGTGATTATAGACCTTGAAGACGATGATTCAAATGAAATAATATTTGGTGATTATGCGGGAATGATCCACGTAATGCAAGCAGATGGAACACCAGTTTCTCCATTCCCTATTGATACAGGTGCTACAATTGTGGTCGCAGTTGCAGCCGGTTTTGTAGATAGTGATAACAATGAAGATATTGTTATTGGTAATGATGCTGGGCATGTGATTGCCTATGATCATAATGGAAATACTATTTTTGATTATTTAGCAGGTGGAAATATTAAAAGTAATCCTATAATAGCCGATGTTGACGGTAATGGTACAATGGAAGTTATAATTTGTACATTCCCTGCGGGTGCAGTTCATATTATAAATTCAGACGGAACATCCTTTCCAAATTTTCCGGCTGCCTTAAGCGCTCCGGTAATGGCTTCTGCTGCGGTTGGTGACTTGAATAGCGATGGTAATCTTGAAGTTCTAGTCGTAACAATATCAGGTTCTCTGAATGCTATTTCTTCCAATACAGGATCCAATCTTTCCGGTTGGCCTTACGCTCTCGGCTTGGGTTCAGCCAATGGTCCAACCATATCAAACATAGATGCCGATACTGATCCTGAAGTACTTATCGTCACCACCCCGGGTACTGTTTTCGCTATTGATAATGATGGTTCTCTTATTTGGGACATAGTTTTAGGTGCTCAAGTTCTTACCGGATTGGTAACAGCAGACTTTAATAATAATGGAAACAACGATATTTGTTTTATTGATCAACCCGGCAATATTCATCTTCTAGATCAGGCAGGTAATTATCTTCCAAATTTCCCGGTTGACGTTGGTGAATCTGTTGAATCAACCCCGGTTATTGTTGATATGGATGCAAACGGAACTCTTGATATTGTCTTTGGAGATAATGCTGGATATCTGCATTCTATAGATATCACTGGTGCCGAGACCAATCTGTTTCCGATAAATTTAGGAAGTGCTGTCAAAGTTGCTCCTGCCTTAGGATATGCCGATGATGACGGAGATATTGAGATACTGGTACCAAACCAGACATCCTATTTTCTGATAGATTACAAAAATTCCAGCGGCGCTGTTCATTGGGCAAATTTTAAGCGTAACCCCCAAAGAACCGGTAATGCTTTAGATCCTACGTCTGGAATTGAACCAGAAGTAGTTCCTGTATTTACTAATGACCTGGGTAAGAACTATCCAAACCCATTCAATCCGGATACTAATATAAACTTCAGCATTAAAGAAGATGGTTTTGTGAGTTTGAAAGTTTACAATACACGTGGACAATTGGTTAAAACTCTCATCTCAGAAAATATGCAGGAAGGTGTTCATTTTACAACTTGGAATGGTAAAAATAATAACAATAAATCTGTTTCAAGTGGTATATATTTCTACAAGATGGATTCCAAAGGATATTCATCTATTAAGAAGATGATCCTGATGAAATAAGAGAATTTCACCCCGACCACATTTTGGGCGGGGTAACTTCTCTTTCATAATAAAATAGTGCCACAAACATCTAATGTTGGCTTTCCGAAGCAAAAATTAGTTGGTTTTGCGAAGTAAAACATCGCTGCTTTAAACGACATATTCTTTCTAGTTTGTGACATCTTGAACGCCTCGAGAAATCGGGGCGTTAATAATTAGAATAAGGAGATAAATATGAAAAATAAAGAAATGCTATCGGCTTTGAAAAATGCAATGCGGGGAGAAATGGACAGCATAAGCGTTTACCAGAATGCTCTGGATTACTCCAATGATAAAGAAGTAATAAAATTTTTTCGAAACATGGTTGAAGAAGAACAAAGACACTACAATTACCTTTTAGAATATTATCAAACTATAACCGATGAAGAAAAACTGGAAGCAATAGATACAAAAGATACAAAAAACATGATTTTTTCAGATAATTTTATTAAAAGGATCGGTTCAAATCAAATGTTATTTTCTGCCATTTCGGTAGCTA
>JAQICU010000055.1 GCA_027858325.1 Candidatus Cloacimonadota bacterium | reverse complement strand
AAAGTAATGAAAAAAAAATTCAATTATATTTATGATGATTATAGTTTTGATGTATTTAATAATACCAATATTTGCACAAAATTATCAAGAGGAATTTACAGAAATTATTGAAGCTAATTCTGGTGATGGAGAAGAAGCTATTCATGCTGCATTAACAGAATATTTTAACGGAATGACTGACAAAGGAATTTTAGAAGCAACTTTCTACGGAAAACATTGATGATGCCTTGTTCGTTGATCTGCGAGAGGGTTCTTCTATGGTTCCAACTCCGGGAAAGGTTAGTCTGAACAATTATCCTAATCCTTTCAATCCGATCACAACAATAAATTATTCTTTAGCAGATTAAGGATATGTTGAACTTATTGTGTACAATATCAAAGGACAAAAAGTAAAAACTCTGGTTAAGGAAATCAAAGATTCCGGTCATTATCAAGCAATTTGGGATGGAACAAATAACAACAAAAAACAAGTTGCCAGCGGAGTATATTTCTACAGGTTATCAACAAGTGAAAAAACATTGAATAAAAAAATGTTGCTTCTTAAGTAACATTCTAATTTAATTGTATCATCCTTGAGCTCCATTCTTAAGTAGAAGAGTGGAGCTTAAGGTGAATTAGAGGAAATAATGAAATCAAAAATTTATCTACTATGCATGATTTGTTTGTTTTGTTCGCTGCTTAATTCTACAACCTGGCACATTAAACAAGATGGAAGCGGCAACTTTACAACCATCCAGGAAGGAATCAATGCATCTGTTCATAGCGATACGGTTCTAGTCTATCCCGGCAGGTATTACGAGAATGTAAACTTCAATGGTAAAAATATCACTGTAGCCAGTCTTGAACTAATTACCGGAGATGAAACTTATATTACTACTACGATAATTGATGGTAATCAACAAGGTTCATGTGTTAGGTTTGAAAGTAATGAATTCGGGGCTGTTATCAGGGGATTTTCAATTACAAATGGATTAGGAGATATTATTTTTGGTGATATTGACAGATTTGGTGGTGGTATCCGCATTTCTACTGCTTTCCAAACAGACCCAATTAATGCCAGTATCGTCAACTGTAATATATTTAACAATGATGCTGTTTATGGAGGTGGAATAAATATACATAGAGCAGATATAACATTATCCGGAGTAAGTATATACAATAATTATGCATGTAGTGGAGGTGGATTAAACGTGGTTAATGAATCAAATATTACATTTGATCCTGATAACCTATGTGATATTTATAATAATTTTGCAGGTCAAGCTCTTGATATACTTGCCAGTGATGCTGTAAACGATATCCATGTGAAAGTTGATACATTTACAGTTCAAAACCAATTTGATTATTTTGCTTATTATCAACGTAGTGTCACGAGTACAGGAGAAATTAGTCTAGATATACAAAACCATTTTCTAGATAGAATTAATCACGATCTATATATATCTTCAGATGGGAATGATGAGAATAGCGGTTTGACTCCTGATGCTCCGATGAAAACTATTGCATTAGCACTTCAGAAAATTGAGTCAGACAGCAATAGTCCTAAAACTATATATGTCGCTGCAGGTATCTATTCACAGGAATTGAATGATCAGATATTCCCTTTTTCTGCTAAGAAGTATGTAAGCCTTATTGGTGAAGACATGAACACTACCTTAATTAATAATGATTATAACGTTTCTACATATATTATGAGACATGATAAAGGATTTAACTCACTCGAAAATTTTACTTTTAGTAATATTGATCAAAGTTTTAAATATCCTATTCATTCTGCACACTCAAATAATATTAATGTAAAGAATATCATTATTGAAAATTGTTATGTTAGACATGGCTCTATATATTTCTATCGTTGTTATGAGATATCTTTTAATAATATAGTGGTTCAAAATAATAATTCTGAAGGTTGCTCCGGCATATGGTTGGATGGTGGTAATTATACTATAAAAAATAGTGTCTTTGACAATAACGATTCAGTCGGACCCGATCAATTTATTTCTAATTTTTATTGCTTTGTAGATGATTATTTAGAATTAGAAAATTGTGTTTTTTCCAATTCGGATATTCCTCATTTTCCGGATGAAGAGTATTATACAATTCAAATAGCTGCTCAACAGAATTGTTTTCCCGATATTCAGATTAGTAACTGCTCATTTACTAACAATTCAACAACTAATGGAAATTATATTGCTTATATCAGTAGTCCTGGCTCGGTAGAAGTAAATAATTGTACATTTACAGAAAATACCTCGCATATATGTCCACTTGGTATTTTTGGTGATATAGACTTTCGTAATAATATTCTATATAATAATGAATCAGATTATGAATATGAGATTAATACAGGTAATTGGCCCACAATTCCTTCTATCCTGAATGTCGAATATTGTGATATCGAAGGTGGAGAAGCTGCGATCTATCCGGGTAATCCACCTAATGAGGCTATTATAAACTGGCTGGAAGGTAATATTAACGAAGATCCATCATTTCTGTTATCAAGTGATGACCCATATCAGTTAACCGTGTTGTCACCCTGCATTGATACAGGTACACCGGATACAACCGGTTTATTCCTGCCACCCTGGGATCTTCTGCACAATTACCGTGTGTGGGATGGAGATGAAAATGGCAGCGCTATCATAGATATGGGTTGCTATGAGTTTGGTGCTGACTCTGTTGGAATATTCAATAACGAATTACCAATTACCAATTACGAATTACGAAACTATCCTAATCCCTTCAACCCGGAGACCAAGATAGTATTCGATCTACCGGAATCGGGACAAGTTAAACTAGTAATTTACAATATTAAAGGGCAGAAAGTAAAAACTTTATTAGATTGCTATATGAGTCCCGGCAGAAGCGAAATGATCTGGAACAGCCAAGATGATCATGGTAAAAGAGTCTCTTCTGGAGTTTATTTCTATAGATTGCAAACACCAACAAAAGTTCTAACAAAGAAAATGCTGCTGCTAAAATAGCTTCGCCAAAGTGGAATAGACTTCATATTCCACTTGGTAAACATTTCATGGGATAACTGATTCGTTATTGTCACACTGAGTAGACCCGAAGACTTTCGGGGTGTATCGAAGTGTCGAGCATTTCTTTCCATTTGTCTATCCTTCGATACTTGGCTAAAGCCAAACTCAGGATGACAGATGTAGGATCAATTCCCCGAATTGACCGAAAACCAGCGGACGATTAAGGGTAATCATCCCTACAAAAGGATTAGGAATCTCATGGGTATGCTATAAAGCCCTGGCAATGGTAAAAACATAAACCTTATTTACCTGCTTTTCCTTTAAGGCAACGGTAATTGAATTGGCTGTAGCACCGGTTGTGAACACATCATCCACCAGTAAGATATTTTTTCCTTTGATATTATATTTTGAATTTATCTTAAAAGCAAATGATACGTTTTTCCTGCGTTGTTCTTTATTCAATTTTGTTTGAGTTTCGGTGAATCTCTTTCTCTCAATTAAGTTAGGAAGATGTTCCCAATTCATTTTTTTAGAAATTTCCCGGGTTAATAATTCAGATTGATTAAATCCGCGGGAGCGTTTTTTGACCTTGTGAAGTGGTACTGGTGCAACATAGTCAATATGATCAAATGGCTGAAATTTTTCAATATACTCTTGTGAAAGTTTGCCCAGGAATTTTGCGATCTTCGTCATTTCGTTATATTTGAATTCATGTATTAAATTCTGAACAACTTTATTGAACATGAATACCGAGCGAGCTTCAGCAAATAAAAATTCGTTGATTTGGCAAACGTTACATTTGTCTTCAGTTTTTGGTGCACCGCAAATTGGACAAATATTTTCCAAAAATTTAAGTGATTCGAAACAATTTGAACAGAGATATTGCTCATTTTCTAAGAGTTGTTCATCACAACTCAAACATATTTTTGGAAAGAAAAGCCCGATAAATGTTTGCAAAAGTTTCATATTATAGTTCCTCATCGGTCTCATATTTAGTGATGTTTATCTTCTTTGGTTTTACTGCAAATCCTAATTGAACTAAGTAAGGTTCATCCGGTTCCCAGGTCATTAATGCCCATGAATATAAAGTTCGTAACTTTCTTGAATCTTCTTTGAATATCTCCACTTGTTTTTCAACTGCTTCAGCAGAAGTTGATCTGCCATTTGAATGTGCTTTTTCATTTATTAATTCTGATTTTTCAAGTAATGATTCCAGTTTTAAAATAAAATCTTCCGGGATAAGTTCGGGTTCATTTTGCTCTTTTTGTTTGGAAAAAGCTCTTAACATTTTCTTAATTATCTTAATTTTATCCAGTCTGTTTCTGGGAAATTTTGTGTCGATTCCATAGTTATGTAATATCTTAATATTGGTAGAATATTTGTTGTTGATTAAACGTTTACAACGTAAATAATATTTAAAAGTTGTTTCATCAATTTCTTTTAATTCCAGAAATATATCATTAGATTGATTTTTCTTTTCTTCAACTTTTTTCAAGATGTTCTGCCATCTATTCGGTGCTGACATTCCCCAATCAAGTAATTCTTTTGGAAGTGATAAATGTCCCGACCAATCGAGGATATAATTTTTAATGATCTTCAATCTTTCACTGCGGAGTAAATACGTATCATTTGTAAAATAATTATCTTTGAATATCGGCATAATATCTCCTTAACACAGATTTACATTCTCGTTATACAGCTCACTTATTCTTTAAATACAATAATGTGTCTTTTATAAGGATGAGGATATGTATGTCAAGAATAATATAAATGTAGTGCGATATGGGGTATCGGTATTTAACTGAAACACAATATGTTAAAGAATAATTATCAGTTAACGTTGGTATTGAAGTTTAATTATTGTATAATTTTGGATGTCCGTTTTTTATATAAAAGGAATATTTGTCTAAACACACCGTAGAGAATATAAATGGACATCCAGAATATGAATATAAAATATGAAAATTCTACAGCCAAAACAATACTGATAATTGCTAAAGAAATAAAAAATATGGATTCTTTTGATAATTTTTTCCCCTTCTCAAGTGGGAGATATTCTATCTTACTAATCATTAAAACTGACACAAAAAAAGTAGAAAATAAAAGAAGATCAACAATGATTTTATTGTCTTGAAAATAAGAATTAAAGATAATAAATGAAGCGATCATTCCGGCAGCTGCAGGAATAGGTAATCCAATAAAGGGTTCTTTTTTTGATGTGACATGATTTTTTAAAGTGAATCTTACTAATCTATATCCTCCACAAAAAACATAGAAAATTGAAACTGCTGCACCTACAAAATTTACTTCATTTAGCAAACTAGAATAAGCCAAAAATCCGGGAGTAACTCCAAAGGTTACAAAATCTGATAAGGTATCAAATTGAGCACCAAATTTACTTTGGGCATTTAACATCCTTGCAAATCTTCCATCCAGATAATCACAAACCATGGCAAATCCGATTAACCAGGCAGCCAAATAAAAGTTACTCAAATTAATTAAATGAAGAGCGGATAATCCCAAAATAAGACTAAGAGCTGTGAAAGAATTTGGAACTAAATACTTTAACTTTTTTGTATTCATTTTACTGCCAAAATAGTTTCACCGGCTACAACTTTAACACCAGAAATTATATCAATTTTCCAATCTTTTGGAATCTTACAAATGCAAATTGCGGTGGATGAAACTATGCCAATTAATTTTCCGGCAAGAGAGGGCTGCTCTTCAAAATAACTTACTCGTTTAGATTTTATTCTCACCTCTATATTTTGTCCTGTATATCGAATATCTGCAGACTGGAAAAATCCTTTTTTTATTGTAATGAAACTATCTTCAATTTTAGTAACTTTTCCATAAATTGGAGAA
>JAQICU010000363.1 GCA_027858325.1 Candidatus Cloacimonadota bacterium | reverse complement strand
TATTTTTTCATTGGAAAATTTTGAGATTAATTCTTTCTCATCTTTCTTCATTTCTAGCATATTGTACAATATTTCATCCAGCTCAGCGTAAGTTATTCCCATTTCATCTTCATCGGTTTGTCCTGCCCACAGATCAGCAGTAGGTTTTTTTGTAATAACGCTTTGTGGTAATCCCAATATTTTTGCCATTTTGTAAATTTCTGATTTATAAAGATGTCCGATAGGTTCAAATGCACAAGCGCTGTCACCGTATTGCGTGCAGTAACCGATCATTAATTCTGAAAGGTTTCCAGTTCCTGCAACTAAGGCTTTATATTTGGCAGAAAGATCATAAAGCACACACATCCTTTCTCGCGCCATTCGGTTCCCTTTACGGAGAAGATCTGCCTCAGGAGCGTACTTGTTTAAATAACTATCAACAATAGGAGAGATATCGATAACTTCATGTTTGATTCCTAATGTTTCAGCCACTTCCACAGCATCGTTCAGGCTGTCGGGATGGCTCTTTCGATATGGCATCATTACACCGAAAACATTTTCCTTCCCAGCAGCTTTAGCACACAATGCTGCAGTTACACAGGAATCAATCCCACCGGATAAGCCTACAATAAGTTTAGAGAAACCAGCAGATGATAACTGAGCTTGTATAAATTTTACAATTAATTCAACTTGTTCATTAGGGTTGATCACACGCATATTGATGCTCCTATTTACTTAATTAATATCAACTTGCAAATAATTTTTTAAACTTATCAAGGTCAAGCAAATTATTCCATAAATTATTATGAGTTTAATGAGAAAAATCCTTTCTAAAAACTGCTTGACATTAGGCAATTCCTTTTAATGTTCGAATCAATATTAATAAAATTTAAGAAATAGAGGAGTTTAACCATGAACATTAACGAAATGAAATCTAAACACAAATTATTAATAGATTTTTCTTATGAATTAGGAGAAATTGAAAAAGGTTATACAAACCGAACATTGTATGTAAATTTAAGTAACAACGAAATCAAAGAAAAGCCCGTAACACAATTGATGAAGGATAAATTCGTTGGTGGAAAAGGTTTTGGTCTTAAATTGCTTTGGGACGCAACAAAACCCAATACAAAGTGGGATGATCCTGAAAATGAAATAATCATTTCTCCCGGACCTATCGGTGGTATTACTCAATATGCTGGTGCTGGAAAATCGCTGGTTGTTTCAATATCTCCGCTCACAGATATTGTTATTGATAGTAACGTTGGTGGTTATTTTGGTCCTTTCCTCAAATTTGCCGGATTCGATGCCTTGGAATTACAGGGAAAAGCTGATAAAGATGTTATAATTATTATCGACGGAGTTTTGGGAGAGATCAGAATTGAAGAAGCTCCCGAAGAAGCGATCGATAGTCATATCCTAGCTGAACAGCTTACCGATATGTACGCTGTTGATGAAAACAAGAAAAACTTTGTTTCTGTGGTTTCTGCCGGCTTAGCTGCTGAACACAGTAATATTGGAATTCTCAATTTTAGTTTCTACGATAAGAAAAGAAAGAAAGTCCGTTTGAAGCAAGCTGGTCGTGGTGGAATCGGTACAGTACTTAGAAATAAAAAGATCAAAGCAGTAGTAGCGATCGCAGATGGCATCAAGCCAAATAATGTTGTCGATCTGGAAGCAATAAGAGAATGCGGTGCCAGATTCAATAAGGAAATGCGTGATCTCGATGCTGATCAATGTAGAATGAAGCAAGAAGGTACTGCTCATCTCGTGGAAATTATGGATGATTATGACCTTCTGCCAACCCACAACTTCCAATACGGCTCACACAAAGATATTATGAATATTCACTCAAGTGTGTGGCACTCCAAATTTACCCAGAATATTTTTGACGGTTGCTGGGTCGGCTGCACAATGGCTTGCACCAAGGCTGTGGACGGATTTGAATTGAGAACCGGACCTTATAAAGGGAACAAAGTAATAGTGGACGGACCTGAATATGAAACAGTTGGTGGAGTTGGCTCAAATTGTGGAATCCTTGATGCAGACCATATTATAGAAGCTAATTTCTATTGTGATACTTATGGAATCGATACAATTTCTTTCGGAACTCTCACCGCATTTATTATGGAATGTTATGAAGCTGGAATTATCGATAAAGAGATAACCGGTGGTTTGGAATTTAACTTTGGAAATGCTGATTCTGCACTGGAACTGATGCATCAGATGGCACGTGGTGAAGATTTTGGTGTAATTGCAGGAAAAGGTGTGCGCCAAATGAAGAAATATTTTGCAGAGAATTATGGTGCGGATATTAATTTCCTTAATGACATTGGAATGGAAAATAAAGGTTTGGAATATTCTCAGTATGTTTCCAAAGAATCACTTGCCCAGCAAGGTGGTTATGCGATGACCAATAAAGGTCCTCAGCACGATGAAGCTTGGCTGATCTTTATGGATATGGTCAATAAGCAAATTCCAACTTTTGAAGATAAAGCAGAAGCTCTTCATTATTTCCCGATGTTTAGAACCTGGTTTGGTTTGATGGGTTTGTGCAAACTTCCTTGGAATGATGTGGAACCAATTGGAAATGCCGAAACCGATGAACCTGGCAAAGTTCCGGAACATGTTCAGAATTACATCACTATTTTCAATGCGGTTACAGGCTTAAATATTGATAAATCAGAGATGATACGCCAATCCGAACGAGTATATAACTATCAGAGAACTTTCAATATAAGACGTGGATACGGACTTCGTGAGCACGATGCTCAACCTTATCGAGCTGCTGGTCCGGTAACAGTCGCAGAATATGAATCTCGTCAGGATAGATATGATAAACAATTACAGGAAATTCTTCATGTGGATCCGGAAGGAAAATCGACCGATGAAAAGATAGCAATCTTAAGGAAATATAAAGAAGGTCAATACGAGAAACTCCTCGATGCGGTTTATAAACGTCGCGGCTGGACTAAAAACGGGGTTCCGACTTTGGCTCATCTGAAAAATCTGGGAATGGACTTACCGGAAATTTTAGAAATCGTCGAACCTTTGCAATAAACTTGATTTGTTATGGAAGGGGCGGAATTGCCCCTTTTATAAATTATGAATAAAAAAGATTTCTTCTCCCAACACGATCCCAAGATAATTCCAACTCTGCAAAATGCTGTGATCGGTAT
>JAQICU010000315.1 GCA_027858325.1 Candidatus Cloacimonadota bacterium | reverse complement strand
AAGATATAAAATTCTTATGACTTCGTTCGTACGCTTCGCTTAACAAACAGAAGTTTATGTGTTTTGCTACGCAAAGCCAAATCTTGTTTTGACTTCGTTTGCAAGCAAGCCGAAGTTTAAAAGCGTGAAAAGATTTGACAGGATAAAATCTAAAATATTTTCTTGGGAAGTAATTTTGCAAAGATAATAACACCGTTCTGAAATCAACGTGTACAACAGAATGAGGTTAGGTAAAGATGAAAATTGTAAGCAGTCGAACCCAACTATGATTAAGCCTGAAAGGATATAATCAGAATCATGAAATACGCCAGATCATCTATCAACCGTAATGACAATATTGATTTTGCGGAATGCTTAATTAATGGATGGTAATATGAAACATAACATTCTCAAAGGTGATAATATTGGTGGAAAGAATATTATCTCTACTTCATACAAAGAAATATTGACCGTAATTCTCATATTGACTGGTTTGTACATCACGAGTTTATTCAGTTATCTGCTTTTCCACAGCCTTGTCGAAATTTTCTGTATTGCTGTTGCTGTTTGTATTTTTATGATAGCATGGAATTCAAGGGATAAAATAGAAAATAATTATCTTCTTATCATAGGAATCTCTTTTATATTTATTGCAACTCTGGACCTTTTGCATACTCTAGCTTACAAAGGTATGGGAGTATTCATAGGATTTGATGCCAATTTGCCAACTCAACTCTGGATTGCTGCACGTTATTTGCAAGGCATTTCACTTCTTATTGCACCATTATTTTTGTATCCTAAGCTAAAAAATAAGCTAAATATTAATTTTGTACTTCTAATTTATACAATAGTATCTTCCCTTCTCATTGTCTCAATTTTTCATTGGAAGGTCTTCCCTGATTGCTTCATTGAAGGGGAAGGACTCACGACTTTTAAGTTCGTCAGCGAATATGTGATATCCTTAATTATGGCAGCTTCGATCTATATTTTATATAAGAATAGAAAGGAGTTTGATGAGAAAGTATTTTCTTTAATCGTAGCTTCGATAATAATACTGATCTTTTCGGAGATGTCTTTTACTGCGTATGCAAGTGTATTTGGATTTGCAAATATGCTTGGACATCTTTTCAAATTCGTTGCCTTTTATCTAATATATAAAGCCATAATCGTAACGGGTTTCATGAAACCGTATGATCTTATTTTCAGGAATCTCAAGAAAAGTGAAGAAGAACTGACTAAGCATCGAGATGGTCTTGCAGAACTGGTTGATGAGCGCACTGCCGATCTTCAGGCGGAAATTGCCGATCACAAACAGGCTGAAGAAGCCTTGCAAAAGAGCGAACAGGAATTTCGCTCACTCGCAGAGTCAATGCCACAAATTGTTTGGGCAACACGCCCCGATGGATGGAATATATATTTCAACCAGATATGGTTGGATTATACTGGAATGACTCTGGAAGAAAGTTATGGACATGGCTGGAACAAACCTTTTCATCCCGACGACCAGCAAAGGGCTTGGGATGCTTGGCAAGATGCAACACAAAACAACGGAATCTATTCTATTGAAGCACGCTTGCGAAGGTTCGACGGTGAATATCGCTGGTGGCTGGTGCGAGGAGTCCCACTTATAGATGAAAATGATAAAATTCTGAAATGGTTTGGAACGTGTACAGATATTGAGGATATAAAAAGAGCAGAAGAAAACGTTATCAAACATTCCGAACGGTTGAAAAACCTGCACCGAATCGATCAGGCTATTCTGCAAGCTATTGATTCGCCCGAAACGGTAGTTCAGACTGCTATTCATCATATCCGAGGTGTCCTTCAGTGTCAACGTGCCAGTGTTGGTATTTTTGATTTGGAGAATAAGGAAGTGAAGGTATATGCTGCCGATGTTGATGGCAAAACAATTGTGGAGATCGGGAAAGTGCTGACAGAAGAAGTTTATGGAGTTATTGATGTGCTTCGGGAAAGCAAAATAGAGATTGTTGAAAATATGTCAATTGAAATAGCTCCTTCGATTATAAACAGTATTCTTCAGGCAGAAGGAGTACAGTCTTCTATCAATGTGGCACTCGTTTCAGCATTGGAAATGTATGGCGTTCTCAATGTCGGTTGGGAAAAGCCGAGAATCATTACTCCCGAAGAAACTGAGATAGTAATTGAGGTGGCAAATCAGATCACTATTGCCATCGAAAAAGCTCGTATGTTGAAAGAAACAAAAGGTTACGCAACTGAACTCGAGCAACGTGTAAAAGCCAGAACTGCCGAGCTGGAATTAGAAAAAAAGCGTGCCGAATCTGCCGACAGATTGAAATCTGCTTTTCTGGCAACAATGTCGCACGAACTCAGGACACCTTTAAACTCCATCATTGGTTTTTCGGGCATCTTGCTGCGGGAAAGCCCTGGTCCACTTAATCCTGAACAAAAAAAACAACTCAGCATGGTGAGAAAAAGCTCTCAGCATTTGCTTTCTCTTATCAACGATGTTCTCGATCTTTCCAAAATCGAAGCAGAGCAATTGAATTTGCATATCGAATCTTTTGATCTGTGTGATAGTTTGAACAATGTAATCGTAGCCAGTAAACCTTTTGCCGATAAAAAGAAGATTCAACTTGATGTTTCTATATCAGCAGATATAAATACAATTAGCAGTGATAAACGTAGAGTTGAGCAAATTCTTTTGAACCTGGTAAATAATGCCATAAAATTTACTTCACAGGGATCGGTGAAAATCGAATGTGAACACATTGAAGAAAATATTATTGTGAAAATAAAAGATACCGGGATCGGAATCGAAAAAGAAAAATTAAATCAATTATTCAAACCCTTCAGCCAGATTGATACAGGATTGACCCGAGCTTATGAAGGAACCGGTTTGGGATTATCTATTTGCAATAAATTATTAGATATGCTGGCGGGTGATATAAGTGTGGAATCCGAAATAGGCAAAGGCAGTACTTTCACAGTAACTTTGCCAGTAGAAAAATCTTCATGAGAGAATCTGTACTAAAGAAAGAATTCTGCAAAATAGTGTGTTTTTGGAGGAAAACGTCTAGGAGGAGTCTTTGCGAGTTTGCTTCTTGCTGGCGCTTACGAAGCAATCTCTTTAATTATCAATTAATTGAGAGAATAGATTGCTTCAACAGAATTTCTCTGATAGATGCCTCGCAAAGACTGAATTGTTTTAGGCAGATTTAACAGTGAATAAGTGAATAGACGGAGAGGAAATGAAACCTAAAATATTGATCATTGAAGATAATGAGCAAAACATGTATATGCTTTCCTATTTGCTGGAAAGCAATAATTATGAAGTAATCAAATCGAAGAATGGAAAAGAAGGTATTATTCTGGCAGAAAAGTTTATGCCGGATGCTATTATTCTTGATATCCAACTACCGGAAATGGACGGCTATGAAGTTGCCAGAGAATTAAGAAAGATCAAAGTTTTAAAGAATGTTTTGATAATTGTGGTTACTTCTTATGCCATGGTCGGCGACAAAGAAAAAGCTCTGGCCAGCGGTGCGAATGGCTACATCGAAAAACCAATCGATCCGGATTCTTTCATTTCCCAGTTAAAAGGTTATCTTTTAGAGAAGAGGAGGTCAGATGACAATTAAAATATTACTCGTTGATGACAATGAAGAGAATCTTTATCTATTACAGTCTCTGTTTGATACAAATGGATATTCAACGATCATTGCCAAGAACGGTGCTAATGCTTTGAGTACGATGCAAAATGATCTGCCCGATCTCATCATTTCAGATATCCTGATGCCGGTGATGGATGGATTTCAATTCTGTAAAAAGGTGATGGCAGACAATAAGCTAAAAAATATTCCTTTTGTATTCTACACAGCTACTTACACTAGCAAAAAGGATGAGGAATTTGCTTTAAAATTGGGTGCAGATCGCTTCCTTATTAAACCTATGGATCCGGTTGAGTTAATAAAGATCATTCAAGACCTGTTAAAGGATGTGAAGAAGGGCAAACTAAAACTCAAAGAACCAACTTTAATGAACGAGAAAGAACATTTCAAGATCTACAGCGAGCGACTGGTTAATAAGCTGGAAAAGAAAATGCTGGATCTGGAAAAAGAAATCAGCGAACGAAAGATTGCAGAAGAAGCGCTGCGCTTAAAAAGCTATAATTTAAATGAGCGCGTCAAAGAATTAAATTGTCTTTATAAAATTTCTCAACTTGTTGAAACTCGTGGTATATCTGATGAAGATTTCTTTCAAGGAGTTGTCGATCTCATTCCTGCTGCCTTTCGCTATCCCGACATAACCGTCTGCTGTTTGTTAATAAACGATAAAGAATATAAAACAGAAAAATTCCAAAATACCGAATGGAATCTCATGAAAGATATATTTATCGATGATGTGAAGAGTGGGGCTATCGAAGTGTATCTATTAAAAAAACTACCTGAGATAGAAAACGGGCAGTTCCTGAAAGAAGAAAATGACCTTTTTACTGCGATTGTAGAACGTGTGGGACACATTATTGAGCGCAAGCAGGCGGAAGAAAAATTGAAATCGAAACTTGAGCAACTTGAAATGTTCAATAATATAACTGTTGGTAGAGAATTACAAATTAATGAAACAAGAAAAGAGGTAAATGAATTACTAAAACAAATGGGAAAAAAACCGAAGTATAAGGTTGTATGATAAAGAGTAGTGATAGACCGAGATCAAGCAGGTTGAAAAAGAAATTATGGAAAAATCTATAGAATTGGAAAAGCAATAAGAAAACAGTGAAAAACAAACAATTGCTGATCTATGTATATTATCTGATTTTAAGGAACTGGAAAAATAATTATAAAACCGATGTATGGGTTACATAAGATATAAAATTCTTATGACTTCGTTCGTACGCTTCGCTTAACAAACAGAAGTTTATGTGTTTTGCTACGC
>JAQICU010000295.1 GCA_027858325.1 Candidatus Cloacimonadota bacterium | reverse complement strand
AGGAGACTTAGGTACTTTATATGACAAAACGCATAGAATTCGATTGCTTGTAATTTATTTCTGCAAAGAATTAAGACTTTCAAGAAAGATATGTAAAGATTCTGAGGAAGCAGCGTATTATTGTAAAGCCGATCTTTCAACAATGATGCTGGGGGAAAAGGAATATACAAAATTACAAGGATATATCGGTCATCATTATGCACTTAAAAGTGATATAAATAAGAATGTTGCTCTTGCAATCGAAGAACATTATTTTCCACGTAATGAAAAAGATAATCTACCAACTGCTATCGAGGGATCCATTGTTGCCATTGCAGATAAAATGGATACGGTTTGTGGAATAATTGGTGTTGATATGATCCCGACAGGATCGAAAGACCCTTTTGCTCTGCGCAGAGCAGGTAATGGGGTTGTACAAATTATAGCAAATCAGAATTTTGAGATTGATCTTTATAAATTGATAGATGTAACTTTCGATTTTCTTGAAGGTAAACTTAAAAAACCCGAGAATAATAAAGATGTAGTTTATGATTTTTTCAAACAGCGGGTGAACTGGCTTCTTAAACAAAAACAATTTGATTACGATATTATTGATAGTGTGATGCATATTGATCATTCCAATATTCCCGATCTTGTTCATCGAGCTAAAGCATTGCAAGAATTGAAAGGGGAGGAAGAGTTTATTGATCTTGTCTTGGGCTTTAAACGTGTTTCCAATATTATTGCTGAGGTAAAGAGCACTTCCAATGTGAAGCAAGAAATTATTCAAGAAGAATTTGAACGGATACTTTATGTAAAATATCTGGATTTGAAAATTAGGATCGAGAAACTGCTTCCCAATAAAAATTATAAAAAGATCCTGGAAGAGCTTGTTGAATACGGCAGCACGATCGACAACTTTTTTGATAAAGTTCTGGTGAACGTTGAAGATATTGAGATCAAGCAGAACAGATATAATATTTTATTCTGCATCCGGGAATTATTCCTGCAGGTTGCGGATCTTTCTAAACTTGATTATTGAAACTGAAAAATAATAAAAAATTATAATATAAAGAGGGAATGAAAATGGCGATTCAAATTTCTCACCGGGCTAAGGCGATCAAGCCGTCACCTACGCTTACGGTTTCTAATCTGGCTAAACAAATGAAAGCAGAAGGTATCGATGTGATCAATTTTGGTGTGGGTGAACCAGATTTCAATACACCGAATTACATCAAGGCTGCTGCAATCAAAGCGATCAACGATAATTTTACACGCTATACGGAATCTTCCGGGATTATCGAACTTCGGAAAGCAATTTCTGCCAAACTGAAACGCGATAACGGACTCGATTGCGATCCAAATGATATTCTGGTTTCTCCTGGAGCCAAAGCTTCTATTACAGCAATACTTCTTACTATTTGTGATCCACGGGATGAAATATTGATTCCTTCTCCATATTGGGTTAGTTATACTTCTTTAGTTGAAATGGTTGATGCATTTCCAATCTTACTTCCCACTCGCGCAGCATCTAATTTCAAGATTTCAGCAGAACAATTAGATGAAGCATTGAAGTCATTAAGCAACCCCAAAGCCCTAATATTGAATTCTCCTAATAATCCGACCGGTTCCATTTATAAAAGAAAGGAGTTGGAACAGATCGCTGAAGTCTGCCTGAAATATGATATTATGATCATATCCGATGAAATATATGAAAAATTGATTTATGACGGACAGGAACACATGTCTATAGCTTCTATCAGTGATGAAGTTCGTGAACGGACAATTGTGATAAACGGAGTCTCCAAAGCTTATGCAATGACAGGCTGGAGACTAGGATATGCTGCTGGTTCTACAGAGATAATCAAACGAGCTGCCAGGATTCAAAGTCACACAACTTCCTGTGTAAATTCAATAACCCAGAAAGCTGCGGTAGTAGCTTTGAATGAATGTGATGATAGTATTGCTAAAATGCGTGATGAGTTCCAAAAACGCCGCAATTTTCTGGTTGATGAATTAAATAAGATTCCCAATGTGAAGTGTCGGCTTCCGCGCGGTGCTTTTTATGCAATGCCGAATATTGCCTATTACTTGCACAACAATCAGTTGGGTATTAAGAATTGTGTAAAAATATGTGAATATCTTCTACAGGAATATAAAGTAGCGATTGTTCCGGGTTCTGCATTTGGAGCTGATAAATATGTGCGTTTTTCTTATGCAACAAGTATGGAAAATATTAAGGAAGGATTAAAAAGATTTAAGAAAGGACTAATTAATAGTCTACGCTAAGATTTTATGAAAGAATTTAAAGAGGAGATAGAAAAGAGACGCCAAGAGAGAAGAAGAATGCGAAGCTCTACCTGGATTAATTTTATTATTCGTATACTTGCTCTAATATTTGTTGTTATGATAATCAGGTACTTTTCAGATTCAGATCCTGACAAATTTAGAAGTTGGATCACTACAATTAAAACAGATTCAATTCAAGTTCAGGAGAATAAATGAGTTTGCTTATTGTAGGTTCGATTGCACTGGATAATGTAGAAACTCCATATGGAAAAGTTGATCATTCATTGGGTGGATCAGCAATTTTTACATCTATGGCCAGTAAGAATTTTTGTAAGAGCAGTATCGTAGGAATTGTTGGATATGATTTTCCAAAAAGTTATTTTGAGCTTTTTAGAGAGAATGGATTAGATACTCAAGATCTTAAATCGGTTCCCGGTAGAACCTTTCATTGGGCAGGGAAATATAATGATCTTAATAAAGCTGAAACACTTGATACACAACTTAATGTATTTGCAGATTTTGATCCTCAGCTTTGTGATGATAACAAAAAATGTGATTATGTATTCTTGGGCAATATTGATCCTGTTTTGCAGTTAAAAGTTCTAAAGCAGATGAATAATGCTAAAATCACTGCTTGTGATACAATGAATTTCTGGATATCAGGTGCGAAGTCAAAACTGTTAAAAGTAATTAATGAAGTTGATATTATATTTATCAATGAAGATGAATTAAGAATGCTGACCGACGTACAAAATATTTTTGAAGCCGCTCAGAAGGCAAAGGAAATGGGTCCTCAGCTAATAGTTGTGAAGCGAGGAGAGTATGGCTCTTTCGTATATTCAGATGAATTCATCTTTTTTGCTCCTGTATATCCAGTAAGAAAAGTAATTGATCCTACCGGTGCGGGAGATAGTTTTGCCGGTGGATTTATGGGCTACATTGCTTCACAAGGAAATCTTGAGGAGATCACAATTAAAAATGCGATGATCTTTGGTACTATTACTGCATCGTTTAATGTGGAATCTTTTAGCATTGATAGATTAAGAAAAATTTGTATGAATGATATTTTAGCAAGAAAGGAAGTAATAGAAAAAAGTATTCGGTTTTAAGGAGTAGAAATGAATAATAGTTCAACAATT
>JAQICU010000282.1 GCA_027858325.1 Candidatus Cloacimonadota bacterium | reverse complement strand
ATAAATATTACTTTTTTCATTTTTTTCCCCATTTTTTTATTATACATAATTATAGACAAATGATTTCAAATTATCCTGCGATTTTTTTTCTTTGAGTTGTGTAAATTTATTAACTACAGTTTTTCGATGATGAATGATAAATAAATTTATTCATAATTTTTTCTCAATTTCATCGCAAGTCTCCCTCCCGGGCATACTTTATTGGTGCAGCAAACAGGACAAATATACCACAAGAATAAAGCACCATAAATAAGCAAAATAACTACATACAAAATGAAATAAGTAAGGCTATAAAGATATATAAAATAAATCGGCAGTAGAAAAATATTCAGGAAAGCCATGAAAGCAATCCAGGCGAAGATTGTATAAAGCTCTTCTGTTTTCCTGGTATTGCGAAAGAGAAAGGCAATCCGACTAGAGGGTAGACAAAATCCACCAACGCAGGGAGCGAATTTACCCACATAAGGACATTCCCAATAACTGCAAACGTAGCCTTGAGCAAAAGCAACAATGATAAAAGATGCGAGATAGATAATCAATGCTGTTGGATTCATTTTCCATAGAAGTAATGCAATTAAAACGTAAATCACGATCATGGGAATATTCAAAATAAGATACAATACTTTACGCTGATAAGGTTTAAATTCCTGATCCATTCCTGCCATCCTTCTTCACTACTTTTAAGAAACGAGTTGAGAGTGAAAATCTAGCGATTTGTGTCAAAACAATTGTTTGTAAGCTGATAGGAAAAAACCTTTACTACAAAACCATTTTTCTGAAATCAGATAGGGAGGTAAATTTGAAAGGATACTCAATACTTCGATAAACTCAGCATGACATAAGTAAACATGAAAATTCATTTGTATATATCCTTGCAAATTTGTGAGTTACTTCACTTTTTCTGAAGCAATGATCAATTTCTCCAATCCGCTTATCTTGGCAATATCCATTACCTTTACGACAGTTCCGTGAGGAGTTGTCTTATCAGCTTTTATTACCAGACTGGAAGTGTTGTCTTCGTCTTTATGCTTTATCAATGCCGCTTTTAGATTTTCCAGTTCGATCAATTCTGTTCCGAGGTAAACTTCACTTTCTGAAGAAATTGTTACGGTTAATTCATCAGTACTTTCTCCTGCATTGCTTTCTGTTTCGGGAAGATCCAGTTTCATTCCAGGCTGCTCTACAAAACTTGTTGTCAGCATGAAAAAAATAAGAAGTAGTAGAACTACATCAATGAGTGAGGTGATGCTTATAACAACAGTGCGGGTCTTCTTAGTTAATAGTTGCATCTAATTTTTACTCCGAAATTCAATGATCTTCTTGAGCAAATTGTTGGAGATATTTTCTATATCTAATATCAGATCTTCAGTTTTCTTGGAAAAATAGTTATAGAAAATGAGAGCAGGAATTCCTACGGTTAATCCTGCCGCAGTTGTGATGAGAGCCTCAGATATTCCACCCGATAGAGCAGATGCTTCACCCACTCCCTGCACAGATATCACATTGAAAACTTTTATCATCCCTACGACCGTTCCTAATAATCCCAAAATTGGAGTTACTGCAGCGATTGTTTCCAGTATAACTAAACCTTTTTCCAAAACTCTTACTTCCTGTCTGCCATTATCGGAAAGCTCATTCCGCATAGCCAGATAGGTTGTTCCCTTGTGCTGCAGAACCAATTTCATCAGGTTGGAAAGCACTCCTTTGTGTTGATCACAAACCGAGAGAGCCAGTGTAATATCGTCTTCCGATGTAAGACTAGTAACCACACTTTTTATCTCTGGAACAATAATTTTTTTTGTTCTTAAATTAAGCAATTTATCGATTATCACAGCTAACGATAACACGCTGCAAATTGCCAGCGGGATCATCAAGTAACCACCTTTTTGCAGGAATTCAAATATTTCGATTAACATAATTCTCCTATATATAATTAATTTATTTTTTCTTATTTCCAATAAGATACGAGAACAGGGCTGTAACTTCCAGATATGGTTCGGGGAAATTTTTCGGAAGCTGAATAAATGGGGCAGAATACGTTATTGCTCGAGTGCTGGTATCATCCAATGTATAGTGCGCATCACTTCCAATTACTTCCAAATCCTGCAATGAACCATCTTGCATTATTTTGAAGCGTATGAGTGTATTACCATCGATTGCACCTAACCGAGTAAAAGCGTATGGTGGATTAATATTACTTTGTACTTTTCTCTTTAATTGAAGCATGTAATGTGCAAAATCCCAGGCATAAGTATTAAATTTCATGCCGCCTTTTTTCCGTGTGGAACTAAGCTCTTGATTATATTCTGGAATGTTTTGTGTGAAATTCTTAAATTTTTGTCTGGCTTGAAAATCTTCCATAAAGGTTGGTTTCTTCTCATGCAATTCAGCCAGGATATCTGA
>JAQICU010000225.1 GCA_027858325.1 Candidatus Cloacimonadota bacterium | reverse complement strand
GCTTAATATAGTGTGACTCTAAAAAATAACGATTTACTATTTCATCACTGGAAGCTTCTAACAAAATTGAAATCCCTATATCTTCAGTTTCCCATTCAATATTTTCCGAATTTTCATCTATAGTCCGTGAGGATTCCTCAAATTCGGAGTATATTCTTTCATAATCACGCTTATGTATATCAAAATCTTCAATATCAGTCCTCGAATAAATTAATGAAATATCTGTTTTAAGGTTAGATATTAATCTAAAATTAATTCCTGTTGATATGAAATCACTATTATAGTCAATATCATCCATATCCTCATATATAATCAAATCTGAATCTTCTATCTCAAGACTCTCATTATCAAGTTCTTTCCAATTTATTCCATACTTGAAGAAACAACCAAGATGAAAACTATCTGTTAATTCATATGATAACGAATTGGTTACAAGAGCTGCACCATATTCACGACCATCAAAAACTGTTGAATTTCTATTATAAGCATCATTCAAATATATGCGTGGTTCACTATTATTACTGGCAATATCCGCATTGATTTTGAAATTTAGTTTTTTAGTAAGGGGCATTATGCTGAAATTGATGTTTCTTGCATTGAAACCATTATAATATTGTGAATAACCGTTCTTAATGATCTGTACGTATTTACTATCGTACTCAGTGATGTGAGAAGGAAACAGTTCAATGTCTGTTTCAGTATCCGGAATTAGATATTCAAAATAGCTCCCCAGCCCATTGATCCTTACACTTGCGCTCAAGTTCATAACCAATCCCAATATGGCTATGCTTAATAAAACTTTTGTAATTTTCATCCTTCCTCCTGTTTTTTAAAATAATAATATTTTGTTGTTACTTCTAAATATAAAAATTAATTTTTATTTCAATTCGATTTCTATCTCTTGATTTTATAACTTTTTGTCAAGGCTATCGTAAAATTCCTTGCCATTATTTAGTAAAATCAAATTCTCGCTGTGTTCAAAAAAAATAATAAGGAGTGAAAAAGATGAGAAAAACATTTTTGTTGATTTTAATAATGACTTTTGTATTTACATCAGTTGTATGGGGACTTAAAATTGGTGGAAAAGTGCTGCCGGATAATATGAAAGCAGGTGATAATGAACTAACAATTAACGGAGCTGGACTGCGTAAGAAATTGATTATCAAAGTTTATGCCTGTGCATTGTACTTGATGCAAAAAGATAGTGATGCAAAATCTATAATCGAAGCAGATGAACCGATTGCTGTTAAAATGCACTTTATTTATAAATCAGTGGATCCGGGAAAACTAATTAAAGCCTGGAATACAGGATTTGGCAAGAGCGACATCGCTAACTTACAGGAAGAAATAGAAACTTTCAATTCCTATTTTACAAAAGATGCTGTTAAAGATGATGTGTATAATATTGTTTATGTTCCGGAAGTTGGGACTTCTGTTTATATGAATAACAAATTGAAGGGAACAATACCTGGATTAGAATTTAAAAAAGCAGTTTATTCTATCTGGTTAGGTGAGCAAACCGAACTTCCAAAACTTAAAAAAGCGATGCTGGGAATGTAGAGAATTCCATTTCCTTAAAGTATAGAAAGTTTATTAAGAATAGAGGAATATTTGAGTATTAAAGTTAAGCAGATCAGATGCCGTAATTGCAAAAAAATGGTTAGTTCTAAAACAAAACGTTGCCAATACTGCGGTACTGTACTTAGAATGTCTTTAGCTGGAATTATCATTACCATTGGTTTTGTTCTATCTGTTATTGCCATAATATTGATTGGAGTATTACAAAACGGATAGAATTTTACCGTAGCTGTTTTTCTAGTTCAATGATTTACTAGCAGGAAATTTTATATTTGACATCAAAAATGATAACCAGATTTATTACACGAATTAGCAGGAGTAGAAAATGGAAAATGGTATAATTGTTGGAAATAAGATATTTGATATTGTATTCGTTGCACTATTCTCAGCGCAAGCATTAAAAGTGATCATTAGTCTTTTTACTGAAAGAAAATTAAATTTCCGTAAATTCCTTGATACCGGCAGTATGCCGAGTTCTCATACTTCTTCAGTTGTTTCATTAACCACGGCAATAGGAATTAAAGAAGGAATGCAATCATCACTTTTTGCAATCAGTATTGTGTTTGCTGTTGTAGTTATGTATGATGCCACCGGTGTACGACGTGCAGCAGGTAAACAAGCTTCTGTTTTAAATAAAATTGTTGATAATTTTAAGAAACGTGAAGGATATATGATAATTGTAGAAAACTTAAAGGAACTCATAGGTCACACACCTCTTGAAGTATTTGGTGGTGCTATTCTTGGCATTATCGTCGCTTTTTTAATGAGTTAGTACAAAATTAGTTAAATAAACTATTTTTTAGTTACACATTAATATTATTGACACATTGTCCTCTCTTTTTCGTTTTTGCTAAAAAAAGTATTTGGGAAAAATAAGATGAGTAAAGATTTTAAATCAGAAAAAAATTACAAGCTATCAAAAATAAAAGTTGGTTATACTCCTCGAATAAAAACACCAATAAAAACTTATAAAGAGCTTGGTTTCATGAGCGGTTTAGAAGTTCATCAGCAACTTAAAACAAAAGAGAAATTATTCTGTCGCTGTCCTGCAGGTTTATATAGTGATTTCGATGATTATGATGCGGAACTTATTCGCCACATGCGCCCTACGCTTTCTGAAATGGGAACTTACGACGGAACTGCTTTAATGGAATTCCGCACCAAAAAGAATATCACTTACCGAATTAAAAACGAGACAACTTGTACTTATGACATTGATGATACACCTCCCTTTCCTATAAATAGAGAAGCTCTTGATTATGCCATACAAATCGCACTTCAATTGAAACTTAACATTGTTGGTGAGTTACATATTACCCGTAAACAATATCTTGACGGCAGTATTCCAACCGGTTTCCAGCGAACTGCAATAATCGGTATCGAGGGAGTTATTCCTCTTAAAAAAAAGAAGATCAGAGTTATCCAGCTAAGTATCGAAGAAGATTCTTGTCGTGAAGTCTCTGATATTGGTCATGAAAGAATCTATCAGACAGATAGGTTAGGAATTCCGCTAATTGAAACAGTTACTTATCCTGACATGAAGACACCTGATGAAGTTTTGGAAGCAGCACAATATATTCGTTTCCTTAATAGAAGTTCTGGAAAAGTGCGCGTAGGAATTGGGGCAGGAAGAGAAGATGTGAATGTAAGTATAAAAGGTGGAACTAGAGTTGAGATAAAGGGAGTTTCACATAATAAATGGATACCTGAACTTTCTCATAATGAAGCTTTCCGCCAAAAAGCTCTTCTAATTATAAAAGACGAGTTGAATAAACGTATACCTGATGTGAAAAATTGGAAACCAATATTCAAGAATGTCGATTTTGATGTTTCTGATATTGGATATACACCGATTAAAGAAGCAATGAACAATGGCTGGAAATTAATTGCCTGCAATCTTCCTGATTTTAAAGGGATCCTTTCTCACTTTCTTCAGCCAGAAAAAACATTTGCAAACGAACTTGAGGGAAGACTTAAAGTTATAGCCTGTTTTGAGAAACCAAATTTTTTGCATTCAGAAGATATGAATCCGGTGTTTAGTGAGTCACTATTAAAGCAACGCAAAAAATTACTTAATTGCAAACCTAATGATGCTCAGATTGTTTTTTGGGCATTACTGGATGATGTACAAACTGCTTGCGAGACAATAGAAGAACGTTGCAGGATGGCTTTCGAAGGTGTCCCAAATGAAACTCGTAAAGCCTTGGAAGACGGCACTACAATCTTTGAACGTGTTTTGCCAGGTGCTGATAGAATGTATCCCGACACAGATTCTGCTCCTATCCCAATTGAAGATGAGTATATAGAGAACCTAAGAAAAGAGCAACCTGTAGATCTGGTTGAGAGAATAAAACAAATGAAGAAATGGCAAATTCCTGAGGATTGTTTTCAATACATTCTCAGGAATAATCTTGTACCCGAAATTGAGAGAATTAACAATGATCTTAGGATTGATTCCAAATATATTGCAACAACTTTTGCTCATACCCTCAAGCACATTGAAGGACAATTAATCCCTGATGTCCCATTCCCATACACCAAAGTTTACGATATGTTTAAATTTATCTTAGAAAAAAAACTCTCTTTGGATATTGTAAAATCTATCCTGCCAATAATTTATTTACATTCTCAAATGGAATTTGAATCTGTCCTTAATTCACTAGAATTTGAAGAACACAAGAAAGAGGCAATATTAAAAAATGTGAGCAGCCTGCGATCAATGTTCACGAAAATCAATAAATCGAAGAACCCATTAGCTGTAGAGAAATGGATCATGGGAAATTTAAGACCAATCGCTTTAGGGAACGTACCTTTGCATGAGCTGAATACTTTTGTTCGGAAATTCTTATCTAAAGGTGGTGCAAAATGATAGATATCTTCAAAGGCTATAAAGGTGATGCAGTAGAAATCCTTAAAAAATTCAAAATCCGTGTTTGGGGTGATGCCGAGATCAAAACCACACGTGGTGATTTTAGTGGAATTATTCTCCCCCGCTCCGAAAATGATGATGATAAACACATAGTTTTAAAACTTGTTACAGGTTATAATGTAGGAATCGATGTAGGAACGATAACCAACATGAAAGAAATCGGGTACAAAGAAGCACATTATAAAATACCGGAGAAAGAATTCCCTTTCACAGAAGGTCAACCAAAAGTTAAACTGTTTGGAACAGGTGGCACAATTGCATCCCGACTGGATTACCGAACTGGTGCTGTTATTCCGGCTTTCTCTCCAGGAGAACTTTACGGTGCGGTTCCGGAACTTGCCGATATTTGTAATTTAGAAACTGAAAAACTATTCGCTGTTTTTAGCGAGAATATGGGGTCGGAACAATATAAAACACTGGCGATTGCCATTGGCAAAGAGATTGAGAAAGGAATCGATGGTATTATCATCGGACACGGAACCGATACTCTGCACCACACTGCTGCAATTCTTTCTTTCATGATCCAGAATTCTCCTGTTCCAATTATTTTAGTTGGTTCGCAGCGTTCATCTGACCGTCCATCATCAGACGCAGCATTGAATCTGATACACGCAGCTACTGCTGCAGCACAATCGGATATTGCCGAAATAATGGTTTGTATGTTTGGGTCTACATCTGATGAATATGGTCTTTTGCATCAGGGAACACGTGTGCGGAAAATGCATTCTTCTTATCGTTCAACCTTCCGAACCATTGGAGATACTCCCATTGCAACCGTAACTCGTGATAAAATAACACTGATCAAGCAAAATTATAATCACAGAAGAAATGATCGTAAAGTTACTATCTTGCCCTATTTTGAAGAGAAAGTTGCACTTCTCTATTACTATCCAAATATGCATCCGGATATGATCTACTCACTTATAGATAATGGATACAAAGGAATTGTGATCGCCGGAACCGGACTGGGGCATGTAAATAAACCACTATATCCAGCAATTAAGAAATGCCAGGAATTGGGAATTCCCATTTATATGACTGTACAGACTTTGTGGGGTTATGTTCATATGTTCGTTTATGATACAGGTCGTGATTTGATGAACTTCGGCATAATTCCCGCTGAAAATATGCTGCCGGAAGTTGCCATTGTTAAACTTAGCTGGGCTCTAGGGCAAACAGATGATCTGGATAAAGTTCGTGATTTAATGATGACACCAATTGCTAATGACATCACAAAACGTGAACCTTATAATGGTTATCTAATTTATCAAGGAGGAATTCCGGAAGTTGAAGAATTTATTAAGAAAGTGCATAAATAAGTACACAGAACTTGACTCGCAGCCAGTTTACTAGGGTAAGTCGAGAACTGTGCCTTTCGTTCTCGCCCCAAGTTTCACTTTCAGGGCAAGTCTGAATGGACTATGCCATCCTGAGTGATGCGAAGCATAGTAATCGAAGGATAATGAGCTATGATAAATTCTATACTTCGATACGTCGTGAACTCCTACTCAGTGTGACAGAATATAAAAAAAGGAAATTTTATGCTAAAAAGATTCATCAAATATTACAGACCACATAAATTTTTATTCATTCTGGATATGGTAGTTGCCTTTCTGGCCGCTATCCTTTCTGTTTTTATGCCTATGCTTACCCGAACTCTGCTCAAGGTTCATATTCCCAACAAAGATCTAAATGGAATAATAACTTTATTATCAGTGATGTTAAGCATCATTATTTTCAAATCTGTTTTTACTTACATTCGTATCCGTTGGGGGCATATCATGGGTGTGCGAATGGAATCAGATATGAGATCAGATATGTTCGCTCATCTACAAAAATTATCATTCAATTATTTCGATAATGTAAAAACAGGTCATATAATGTCGAGAATTTCCAATGATCTCAATATGATCGCTGAGGTTGCACATCATGCTCCCGAAGACTTGATCATATCAGTTTTCATGATCATCGGATCGTTCATCGCTATGTTCCATTACAATGTTTCACTGGCATTTATTGCCATGATCCCGATTCCTCTTCTCATCGTATGGGGATTAACCTTTGGTCACCGCATGAAAGGTGGATTTCGTCTGGTGAGAAAGCGGATTGCTGATATTAACAGCTCAGTAGAAAATTCTGTGCAAGGAATTAGAGAAGTTAAATCGTTTACTAATGAACATCTGGAAATGGAGAAATTCGGTAATATCAATTTTACTTTTCAGCGCGCTAAAGAAAAGATGTATAAGATCATGAGCACCTATTTTGCTGGAATGACTTTCCTAACTGATTTTTATTATCTGGTTGTTATCGGTGGTGGAGTTCTTCTCATATATCAAGGCAATATTGATGTGATAGATCTGCTGGCATTCACACTCTATGTGAACTTCATTTTAAGACCAGTTGAACGGTTGGTTCACTTCACAGAGCAGTTCCAACAAGGATCTGCAGCTTTTGAAAGATTTATCGAAATTATGGATATTGAACCTGATATTAGGGATAAGAAAAATGCTCATTCTCTTACGAATGTGAAAGGAACGATTGAAATATCCGATTTAACATTTAAGTATCAATCATCTGAAGATTGGATTCTGCAAAATATTAATATGACAGTACCAGCAGGAAAAACTATCGCTCTTGTTGGTGAATCGGGTGCAGGGAAATCTACCATTGCCTCTTTGATCCCCCGTTTTTATGAAACTCAAGCAGGATCAATTTCTATTGATGGAAATAATATTATGGATCTCACTCAAGAATCATTACGAGAAAATATTGGTATTGTTCAGCAAAATGTATTTTTATTCGATACAACGATCCGTGAGAACATAATTTATGGAAATCCCAAAGCCAACGAAGAAGAGGTGATCGAAGCTGCCCGGAAAGCCAATATACTAGATTTTATCCAATCACTACCTGGAGGATTCGATACTCTCACTGGTGAGCGCGGAGTAAAACTCTCTGGTGGCCAGAAACAAAGGATCTCAATAGCCAGAGCTTTCCTCAAGAATCCACCAATTCTTATTTTCGATGAAGCAACATCATCTCTCGATACCGAATCGGAAGCTTATATCCAGAAGGCAATGGAAGAACTTTCTCAGAATAGAACGACTATCATCATCGCTCATCGCCTGTCCACAGTTCGTAAAGCTGATCTGCTTTATGTTATCAACGAGGGCAAGATCGTGGAACAGGGAACTCATGATGAACTGATGGAAAAGAATGATTATTATTACAACCTTTATACTAAGAATATGATCTTCTAAATTATGTTGAAAATTGTCTTTTTTGCTGATACTCATCTGGGTGTAGATTATCCTATCAAGCCTAAAGTGGATCGTAGAAGACGTGGTGAAGATTTTTTTAATAATTATAAGAAAGTTCTTGATTATGCTATTGAATCGAAGGCTGATCTGGTAGTGCATGGTGGTGATTTCTTCTTCCGCAGCAAAGTTCCTGCATCTATTGTAGATAAAGCTTATGATATTCTTTACGATTTTGCTGAGAATGAAATTCCCTTCGTTATAGTTCCCGGCAATCATGAACGTTCTGTTCTCCCCTCTTCAATTTTGATGAATCATAAGAATATTTACATTTTTGATGAACCTTCAACATTCTTTTTTAAGAAGAAAAATGCTGTCATAGGCATTACCGGATTCCCTAATATTAGGAACGGAATTCGTCTTCAGTTCGAACAAATTTTTACAGAAGCCATTGAAGGTAATCCTGATGTGGATATAAAACTTCTTTTAATGCATCAGGCAATTCAAGAATCTAAAATTGAAGGTTATACTTTCCGTTATGGAATTGATGTACTACCTCTGGAAATGCTGCCTGCAGATTATCAGGCAATTCTTTCAGGTCATATTCACAAAGCTCAGGTATTCTATTATGAGAAAAAAGAAAATAGAATTCCCGTGATCTATCCTGGTTCCACTGAGCGTACTTCTGTTGTTGAGATGGTAGAGGAAAAAGGATTTTATGAAATCATTTTTGAAGAATCTGAAACTGGCTGGAAACTATTAGAAACAAAATTCCACATACTCCCCACCCGCCCTATGGTCAGATTGGATATTACAAGACTAACAGAGGATGAGAGAGTTTTACGAAATCTACTGGAAGCAGAACTTAGTAAATTAGATAAAGATTCTGTGGTCAGATTACGCTGTGAAATACCTGAAACTCGCAAACTTTTAAAAGCAGAATTATTAAGGGAATTGACACCAAAAACAATGACACTTACTCTGGCACCAGTATACCAGAAGAGGAAAGGATGGATATAAAAATAAAAGAAAACCGCTATGAAAGAATAATCACTCAAATTGAAGAAATAATACAGAAAACCACAGATCCTTTAGCTAGAATGAGCACAATTGTTGCAGTTTTACATCACAAATTTGATTACTATTTTTGGACCGGATTTTATCGATTAGTTGATGGAGAATTAACTGTGTGCAGTTATCAGGGAAGTGTTGCGTGTCTGGTTTTACCTAAACACACTGGAGTGTGTTGGTCAGCTATTAATGAGCAGAAAACTCAAATCGTAGCAGATATTAGCAAATTTACCGACCATATTGCCTGCGACAGCCGTTCCGCTTCCGAGATTGTTGTTCCGGTATGGAAAGATGATAAAATTGTGGCAGTGCTGGATGTGGACAGTAAAGAGCTGGTTTCTTTCGATGAAGTTGATGCTGAATGTTTAGAGAAGATAGTAGAATTGATCTATTAATTTATAGTGTCATGAGATCAACCACTTTTTTAGAATCATCTATTTCTTTTACTACAACATTATGAATTCCTTTGAATAATACTAATTTCACTCTTTTCCCAGCTTTTTTATCCTGCTGAATAAGTTCCATTCCATTTGCTTTGATTTTACTTTTTATCTCATCCGAAATGGTTCTTGGCAACTCATATTGATCAAATAGATCATGTATTGTCTTGAATTCATCTTTGGTTATCATTTTTTCTTTTTAGCTATACTCAGCCGCTTTGCGAACTCCGATTGACACAGCTTCCCCATGACTTATTTTATAGTTGGAAGCTGATTCTATCAGATGCGCAAATGTATGACCAAGATTCAGTTTCTGTCTCTCCCCGGAATCACGTAAATCATTTTCACAAAGTTTCATCTTGATTTCAATTGCTTTTTTAATAATTTTAGAAGTAACTAATTTATTACCATTTTTTAAGATTTCGTATAATCCATTATCCATGATCAAGCATACTTTTAAACATTCAGCCCAGCCACTTTTCAGTTCTTTATCCGAAAGACTTCTCAGGAATTCAATATTGATAATCAC